>JAPZAN010000117.1 GCA_027460605.1 Candidatus Methanoperedens sp. | reverse complement strand
CTCGGGGAGCCCGGATTTGCAAAGAACCCGGTTGATAGATGCTATCACTGCAAAAAAGGGCTAATACGCGAATTAAAGAAACTTGCCGCTGTACATGGTATGAATACGATTATCGAGGGAACAAACACCTCAGACCTGAGAAGCCACAGGCCTGGTCACAGGGCTGTTGTGGAGGAGGGGATATACAACCCGTTTGTTGAATTTAAAGTCACCAAGGAAGAAATCCGCGAAATGGCGCGTAAACTTGGTTTATCTGTTGCGGATAAGCCTTCCATGGCATGTCTTTCCTCGCGTTTTCCCTATGGGCAGGCAATCACCACTGAGGCGCTCAGGCGTGTGGGCGACGCTGAGAGTTATCTTAAAAAAGCCGGGTTTAATGTGGTGAGGGTGCGCGACCATGCCGGAATAGCGCGCATTGAGATCATGCCTTCCGAGATGACACGTTTTCTTAAAATGCGTGAGGATATTGTATCGGAATTTAAGAGGCTGGGGTTTTCTTATGTTACCCTTGATCTCAAAGGTTTCAGGAGCGGGAGCATGGATGAGATATTTGCAAACAGATGAATTTGCCTAAACTTTCTCAACATTGGCTGATTGGCACGATGGGCATCTCATCTTTTTTCCAATGCCGCGGAATTTAGAATTACAATCCAGGCACTTAAATTGGATTGTGATCAAATCTCCTTCCTCTATGTCCATACTGATTGGTGATTCTGCTGAGCACATATTGTTACCTCCTTTTATACGCGTTTATGCATGATAGTATTCACCTGTAGTTCTTGCCTGCACCGGAGAACCGCAGGGTTCGAATCCCGGCACCCCTATCGCGTCCGCGCGGCACTGCCTGCACAGCCTGAACTGGGGCAGGAACTCTTCTGCTATCGTCCTTGCCATGTTGAGTTCATCGCATTCCGGCGCTCTTTCTTTCTCAAACTTGTTAAGCGGTATCAATGGAATAATGTTCATGATTATCGCGCCATTCTCTGCCGACCTTTTGGCAATTTCCTTTACCTGTTCAAAATTGATCTCCGGGATGAGCACCGTGTTTACTTTTACATTCAGTCCTGCCTCGCTTGCTTTCTTCACTCCCATGAACTGGTTCTCAATAAGCAGTTTTGCAGCTTCAACGCCTTTATAGGTCTTATCGTGATACCTCACAAAAGAGTATATCTTCGCCCCGACTTCGGGGTCAACCGCATTGATGGTAACCGTGACGCTGGTAACTCCCACTTCGATGAGCCTGTCCACTTTTTCAGCAAGTAAAAGACCGTTACTTGCCACGCATTTTATAAGTTCCGGATATTTTTCATGGACAAGACGCAGGGTTTCGAATGTCTCTTCATTTGCAAGCGATTCACCGGGTCCTGCGATGCCTACAACGCGCAGGTTTGGCATTTCTTTTATGTACTTATCAACCCTGACAAGCGCCTCCTGCGGATTGAGAATGGCGCCAGCTACACCCGGCCTGTGCTCGCATTTGTCCAGTTTCCTTATGCAGTAGTTGCACTGGATATTACAGCGCGGCGCCACAGCTAAGTGAATCCTGGCTGTCGTAAAATGCGCTTTTTCGTTGTAACACGGGTGCACACTCGTAAGATGTGCAAACTTTGACCCGATATTGCCCCAACGTTCCTGTTTCATATTCAACTCGTTTTATTCGTAATTATACGAATTAATATTTGGATTCAATACTATTTAGGTATTTTCCCAATTGTTTCCCCTTCGTTAATAAATCTACCGAAGCTGCGGGTTCTTTAAGCAGCCGCAGCTCTTAAGTTACATTTTTTCAAACATATCCTTGCCCACACCGCATTGGGGACATACCCAGTCGCCCGGCAGGTCTTCAAATGCTGTCCCGGGTTTAATCCTTGGAGTGTCCCCGACTTCGGGGTCATAGATATAACCACAAACAGTACAGCGATATTTTATCATATTTCACCTCGTTTTAATAAGCAGAAGTCATACTCGCACGCATACCAAAAACTATTATCCCATTGAGATAAATAGCTATCGTGGGAATGAATATGACAAAAATTGAATTAACTAACGGAGTCTACTGGGTCGGCGTCGTGGACTGGAACCTGCGTGATTTCCACGGGTACACGACGCCGCGCGGCGGCACGTATAATGCATATCTCATAGTCGATGATAAAATTGCGCTTGTAGATACCGTAAAACACGGCTTTGCAGGCGAGATGATTGAACGTATAAAAGAGATTATAGACCCTTCGAAGATTGACTACATCGTCTCAAACCATGTTGAGATGGACCACTCGGGCTCCCTGCCCGAAATAATGAAAATAGCAACGAATGCCCAGGTTATTGCTACTGAAAAAGGAAAAGAGGGGTTGTTGCGGCATTACAGGACAAACTGGAATTTCAGGACTGTCAAGACGGGCGATGAACTGACGCTTGGCAAAAAGACGCTGTTCTTCATCACCGCGCCGATGCTCCACTGGCCTGACAGTATGTTCACCTACCTGAAAGAGGATAAAATCCTCCTGTCCAACGACGGCTTCGGGCAGCACCTTGCCTCTTCATTCAGGTTTGATGAAGATTTATGCAGCCTCCTTGGATACGAATGCGATACCGTGATGGACGAGGCTGCCAAGTATTATGCCAACATCCTGATGCCATTCGCAGGTATTATCCTTAAAAAAATAGAGGAGCTCCAGAAACTGGGCATCGAGATTAAGATGGTAGCGCCATCGCATGGCATGATATGGACAAACCCGGGAAAGATAATAGACGCATATCTCAAATGGGCTCAAGGGATCTCGAAACAGAAAGTGCTTGTCATTTATGATACCATGTGGAACAGCACAGAGACAATGGCTAATGAAATCCTGAGGGGAGTGGCTGATTCTGGAGTAGAGGCTGCACTATTCCATCTGCGCAAGAATGAATGGAGCGAGATAGTTAAAGAGGTGCTTGAAGCCAAGGCAGTCATTATCGGCTCACCCACGTTGAATAACGGCATGTTCCCGACAGTTGGCGGGTTCCTGACGTATCTTATGGGCTTGCGGCCGAAGAATAAGCTCTGGGCAACCTTCGGTTCCTATGGCTGGGCCGGCGGGGCTGTTAAGGCTGTAAATGAAAAATTAAAATCCGCAGGGTTTGAACCTGTTGAGTCGCTTGAAGTGAACTTCAGGCCGGATGAGCAGGATTTGGCGAAGTGCTACGCGCTGGGGCAGAAAATAGCGTCTATGGTTAAAGCTAACGAAACTGTATAGCTTCCGGTCTTATGAAATAAAGACGGTAGCGCAGGCATTCCTTGAAGTTGTCTCCCTCAAAGTCGCAGGGTTCAAGGTTCGCTGCCGTGCATTTTTCTCCTGAGCAGAAGGTACATTTTTCAGATGGCATGATTGTATTTTGAATATATTGTGGATGGGTATTATGTGTTTCGGTTGTGCCTCAGTACTCATAGGGCTCATCACGTTTTCAGCCTTGTTTTGTTTCATCATCGGCACTTTTCTATCTCTTTAGCTATCTTTTCAGCTTCTTTTCCGGGGTTCTTTGAATTATAAATAGTCCGCCCCACGATAACATAATCCGCGCCCGCTGTTATCGCATCTGCTGCGCTTCCTCCCTGCGCGCCCACGCCGGGTGAGATTATAGTCAGCCCGCCAACAATGCCGCGTATTTTTTCCACTCTTTCGGGGCGCGTCGCTGGGGCTACCACGCCCTGCGCTTTGCATTCAACCGCAAGTGAGGCAAGTTCCAGAGCTTTTGGCGCCATGAACTCAACAGCACCCGGATGGCTCATTTCCGTGACTACAAAAATCTCCCCATCGTATTCGCTTGCAGTTTTTACGCATTCAAGAAGGCTGTCCCGTCCTGTGAAACCGTGAACGATTGCCGCGCTTGCACCTGCTTCAAACGCCTGGCTGCATATCATATGAGCGGTATTCGGGATATCAGCCACTTTAAAATCCGCAATCACAGGCGCAAATTCACGAATTTTACCAATTATAGGAAGTCCCGCGCCAAGCACCAGCGGATAGCCTATCTTGATTGCATCCACGTGCTCTGCCGTTTCCTTTGATATCGCGATAGCTGCATTCTTATCTGTAACATCAAGAGCCAAGATGAGGCGCGTGTCCTTTTGCATATGAACCATAAAGTCTTTCAATCCCCTTTAATATTGCCATGGAGGTTAGAAAACAATTTAAGCAATAGGATAATGTTTGACCCTGAATATGGACGAAGTCGAAAGAATAAGACAATTGAAAAAAGAAAGAAATGCAATCATCCTCGCCCATAACTACCAGCGCGGGGATGTGCAGGATATTGCGGATTTCGTAGGAGATTCATTCGGCTTGAGCCAGAAAGCAGTTTCAAGCGGCGCAGATGTTATCGTTTTTTGCGGTGTGGATTTCATGGCAGAAAGCGCGGCTGTACTTAACCCTGAAAAAACAGTACTTATGCCTGAACTTTCAGCCCAGTGTCCCATGGCAGCCATGATAACCCCGGAATCCCTGAGACGTGAAAAGGAAAAATATCCCGGCGCTGCTGTTGTCTGTTACGTGAACACTCCCGCGTCTGTGAAGGCTGAAAGCGATATATGCTGCACATCGGCAAACGCCGTTAAAGTTGTGAATGCATTGACAGAAGACGAAATAATCTTTGTCCCGGACAGGAACCTTGCCCTGTATGTCGAAGCCCATACAGAAAAGAAAATCATTCCATGGAATGGCTATTGCCCCACCCATCACCTGATACTGCCCGGCGATATAATGCTTGAAAAAGAAGAGCATCCTGATGCTGAAATCCTTGTCCATCCTGAGTGCAGGCCTGAAGTCATAGCGCTTGCAGACCAGGTATTGAGTACAGCAGGGATGTTAAAATATGCCAGGCAATCGACCTCAAAGGAGTTTATCATAGGAACCGAGGTTGGGCTCTTGCACAGGTTGAACAAGGAAAACCCGGAAAAGACCTTTATTCCTGCAACGAGATACGCTGTCTGCCCGAATATGAAAATGAATACGCTCGGGAGTATAATCCATGCGCTTGAGAGAAATGAGCACGTAATTAAAATCCCGGAGGACGTAAGGGTAAAAGCAAAACGGGCGCTTGACAGGATGCTTGAAGTGGGGCGCGGTGATTGATGGAAAACTTTAGGAAACTCCTTGAACTGATGCGATACAGGAACTGCGCCATGGCAGGACTTGCAGCCGTGATCGGGGGTTTCATAGCTTATAGCGCGGCGCCGGGACCATTAATCTGGCTGTTGCCCGTATTTCTCACTGTATTCCTAATCACAGGCGCCGGCAATGCGATAAACGACTATTTCGATGCCGGTATTGACGCTATTAACCGCCCTGACCGCCCTATACCTTCCGGGAAGATAGCTAAAGAATCCGCCTATACCTTCTCACTTGCGCTTTTTGCAACAGGTATTATCATTTCCTGCTTTATCGGCACATCGCGCTTCCCTTTTTTTATTGCAGCGTTTAACTCCTTGCTTTTATATTTCTATGCATTCTCGCTGAAAAGAAAAGTTTTTGTGGGGAACTTGAGCGTTGCATACCTGACTGGCTCAACATTCCTCTTCGGCGGCGCTGCTTTTGGAGAAAAAGGTATCGAGATAACTTTTGTTCTTTTTTTCCTTTCCGTGCTTGCAACTCTTGCGCGTGAAATTGTCAAGGCAATCGAGGATATTGACGGGGACAGGAAAGAAGGGGCGTCAACCCTGCCCATAAGAATCGGAGAAAAACCTTCTGCTTACGTTGCCTGCACATTCGGGATTCTGGCAGTTATCCTGAGTCCGCTGCCATATCTCATGGATTTGTTTAACGAATCCTATCTTTATGTTGTCGGGATTGCAGATGCACTTTTCTTATATGCTGTGTTGTTGATATTGAAAAAGAACCCTTCAGCATCTTCAAAATATTTTAAAATCGCCATGTTCTTCGCCCTGCTGGCGTTCATTGCAGGAAGCATCCTTAAAAATAAAATTTTATAAAACGCCTTTCGTGCTCGGTACGCCCGAGCCGCTTATCCTGACCGCCCTCTTTAATGCAATGCCGAATCCTTTGAAAAGCGCCTCTATCTTGTGGTGGTCGTTCTCTCCTGTGACATTGAGGTGCGCATTCAAACCTGCATTACCGACCAGCGATTCAAAGAAATGACGTGTATTCTGGGGATTGAATCCTCCAATTTTCTGGTTTGCAAATGCGGCATTGAAGGCAAGGAAACTGCGCCCGCTGAGGTCTATAGCCACTGTTGCAAGCGCCTCGTCCATTGGCACCCGCGCCTCACCAAAGCGCTCGATGCCTTTCTTATCTCCAAGCGCCTTGTGAATTGCACTGCCGAGAGTAATACCCACATCTTCCACTGTATGATGGTCATCCACCGTGAGGTCACCGCGCGCGGAAACTTTGAGGTCAAAGGAACCGTGCTTTGCAAACGAGTTGAGCATGTGGTCAAAGAACGGTATGCCTGTATTGATATCCGTGTTCCCGGAACCATCCAGGTTGATTTTTATTTCTATGTCTGTCTCGTTTGTTTTTCGCGATACTTTTGATTCCCTCATGATGGGGATTATATTATTTGGTTGGAATATAAAGGTGTTGTTCTATAAAGATAAACAGAAAGTTTCTTAACTCGATAAAGATAATAATCCATTATATGATTCGCCAGAGATTCGTTCTTGATACCAGCGCCCTCACCGACACGCAGACACGGGAACTTGAGGGCGGGACTCTTTGCGTTGCAATGGGAGGCATTCTCGATATAATAGCCGAAGCGCGTCTTAATCTTGGCATCAGCTGCTATATCCCGTATCCTTCGGTATATAACGAGATGCGGGAATTCGCCAGGAACAATGGCTGCGACGAGGAGACGCTGGCAAAGATAGATACGTGGCTTGTCAAGAAAACCCCGGACAGGTATGAGGTGAAGATCCCCTCCAAGATTTTTTATGATTATGTGGATTATATGCGCGGGCGCATCAATAAAGGGATGAACGTGGCAGAGGACGCTATATGGGAATCCGCAACCGAGTGCCTTTTCCGCACCACCAAGGCAAAGACAAAGCAGGAGATTGAGCCTGAGATAGAGCGCAATGTCATCGGCGCGATAATCAATTCATTCCGCGACAAATACAGGAACGCGCTGAGATACGGTATCCTTGACAGCGCGCCTGATATCGATGTGCTGCTTCTTGCAAAAGAGCTTGACGCCGCTGTTGTGGCAAGCGATATCGGTATTCAGAAATGGGCTGAGCAGCTTGGTCTTCGTTTCGTGGATGCAAAGTCCTTCCCTGCCATGATAAAAGAATACTTAAAACGCATAAAACCTGAAAGAGTGGAAAGCAGGATATAAAATGAACATCTATCTCTATATCGCACTTTTCTGTTTTGCCGCAATTATTTTCCTGACGCTTCGTGATATTCGCATCTTCCATCGCACCAAGATTGAATCGTACAGGAAAGGTGCACTGCGCGGCATGGTTGCAGGGGCGCTGGCATGGGTTGGAATGGTAGTCACAGCAGCAAATCCAGACAATCCAGTAATTGGGCTTACTATAATGCTTGTGGCTATCTATCTTAATGGGAAAGGCAATCGTGAGGACGTGTTCGGGAATGCGCCCCTGGCAAAAAGGGTACTCGGGGAGACGACCATCAAAAAGTAAGCGGCAACACCAAAACTATTTTATTCCGTAACAACTAAAACAGGACAATGCTTACCAAACGAATCATCCCGTGCCTTGATGTAACACTCGACAGGAAAGGGGGCTGTGTGGTCAAGGGAGTCGAGTTTGTGCATTTGCGAGATGCAGGAGACCCTGTGGAGCTCGCAAAGAGATATAACGAGCAAGGAGCGGATGAGCTTGTTTTCCTGGATATCACCGCATCCCATGAGCGCCGGGGAACGATGATTGACGTGATTGAGAGAACAGCGGACGAGGTGTTCATCCCCCTTACCGTGGGCGGTGGAATCGCCAGCACGGAAGCGATACGGAACATCCTTCGCGCTGTCGTTACAGCGATAGACTGCAAGCGTAATTTCAATATCAAGGATAATAAGGATAAAACCATAATCGAGCTTGAAGACGGGACAAAGGCATGGTACGAGGTTGTAATCTACGGCGGAAGGACGCCCACAGGCCTCGACGCTGTCCAGTGGGCGCAAAAAGTTGAAACCCTTGGTTCAGGTGAAATCCTGCTTACCAGCATGGACAGGGACGGGACAAAGGACGGATATGATTTGCCTGTAACGAGGACGCTTTCCGAAACACTGGATATCCCGATAATAGCCTCAGGCGGCGCCGGTAATATTGAGCATATGTATGACGCTTTCACAGAAGGCAAGGCAGATGCTGCGCTTGCGGCGAGTATTTTCCATTTCGAGGAGTACACTATTGGCGAGGCGAAGGAGTACCTGAAAAAGAAGGGCGTGGCAATCCGGGTTTAAAGCTACTCTATATGCTTGATTTCACCCACGATATTTTCAAGCAGCAGCCCCAGCGTTATAAGACCGAGCGGCTTTCCTTCCTCATTTACAACAAAGCACATGCTTGACTGGCTGCCTTTTATCAAATCCACAAGTTCAAGCAGGGAAGTGTCAGGGGATGCAAATAGCGCCGGTCTTGCCAGTTCCTTAATGGGTTTTTTCCTGTTTGTGAGATTGTTCAGGGCATCTTTCATATGCACAAAACCCAGTATTTTGCCTTCGTTGATTACCGGAATCCTGGCAAATTTTTTTGTGCGGACAAGTTCAATTGCATCTTCCAGTGTTGCCGAGGAATCTATGCAGGTAACCTTTTCAATCGGGATCATGATATCTTTTGCTTTTATCCCTGAAAAGTCAAGCGCCGATTTGAGAAGGTGCGTCTCTTGTTTCTGGATTATTCCTTCTTCTTCGCCCATTTCAATCAGATGTGAGAGGTCCTCGCGCAGGAAAATGGGCTCCCTGATGGAAGTACTCGACCCGATTAACCTCAATAATATATTCGTAAATCCTGTAAAGAAGACGATTAAAGGTTTAAGAAGCCATACGAGGAATTTCATTACCGGAGCAAGTTTGTAGGCTATCTCCGGGTTCCTTGCAGCATAGGCTTTCGGGGTTATTTCTGCAAAAGCCACAATCAGGAGAGTTGCGATTATAGTCGCAAGTGTTATGGCATCCGGGCCAAAAATATCGATTACAACGGCAGTTATGAGCACCGAGATGGTTATATTGACAATGTTGTTGCCGATTAAAATCACGGCAAGGAATTTTTCAGGGGTATTGAGAAGGTCTTTCAGTATGGCGGCATTTTTCCGCCCTTTTGCAAGATGGCCTTTGAGGCGAACCCGGTTCTGGGATGTTATAGAGGTTTCTGAAAGGCTGAAGAAGATGGATGCCAGCATCAGGAAAATTATTACTATTATTATTAAGGTTAGCTCGGGGAGGGACAATAGATTCACCAGTAGAGTCTGTTAAATGCATGGATGCTCTTAAAACTAATCTTGAAAACCGGTTTAACTAAGATAAAATTAGCTGAGATGAGCTATTGGCTCAATTTTGATTGGGCTCTTTAGCCAATCTTAATTATTTATCAAGCGTTTTTCCTTGTAGCTGCAGGATACGCCATATTCGCATGCGCGGCTCTCTTCCCATGTCTGGTTAATGATGCGCGTCACGCAATTGATGTTTGAATGTTTGCATTTCATATTATTACCCTGGCCGATACAACATGATTCCGGCTATCACTCCAAGTCGTTCACAATTGTATTAGTGTGGGTGTGAAGAGTGTGTGATTAATGTGATGATGTGGCTTATTTTTTCTCAGTCAAAATCTCCACTTTCTCTTTAAACCCGGGATGTTATCAAAATCCTTATCCTCTGAAAATACGGTCTCTGCGCCTGAAATAATGCCAGAACCTTTGACTTTATAATTCAATTTATCCTTTCTTCCACTTCCTCTTCATACGCTTCATGAGGATGGGACTTGAGTTTACCCATGCCTTTTGCGCTTTTCCTGAAGATGGCGACTACGTCCTGTGAAGATGGCACTTTAATTTTCATATTCTACAAAAATTTCATTCGTTTCAACTATAACTGTATTATCTTTTACTTCGATATCTTTGATTATTTGCATCATCTCGGTTTCGTTGACTATCCTTTTCTTTGCAACCAGTCTAAGTATGTCTTTTAAATCCAGAACTGCTATATCTTCTTGTTCGCAGAACTTAACTGCTACTCTGTCATTTGTCAAAAAAACTCCAGTCCTGTTTCTGGCAATAGTTATCCCTTCAGCCTCGCCGCTATGGATTTTTGGATTTTTTACAGTTTTTTCAAAATCATCGAGCTCTTGCTGGCTCATTGTTGCCAATTCAATTTTGCTATTGAATATCTTCCTGGGGAATGTAAACCCCATCTTCTCTGCTTCATATATCACAGTCCAATACTATGTCCAAAGTTAAACACCAGTAAACCGCTTCAATCTCGCATCGCTTTCCTTTTTTGTAGAAGATATTTTAATTACAATACCCCTGCTGCGGAGTATCTCCTTAAATTCTTCCAGATTACATCCGGCGGCTCTTGCTGCATTCCAGAGGCTGATTTCACCATTTTTGTATCTTTCAACCGCTATCTCTGTCTTTAATTCGGGTCTGATCTCAAAAAGAGCGCGAAAGGCATCGGAAAGCAGGCTTTTCTCGTCTGAATAGAAACCGAGCTTGATTAGGGTTCCTTTTAGGGATTTAAGTTCGGTGGACATAAAGGATAGTTGTTTTTCTAATGTTATATAAGTTATCGAGGAAGCATTGTTTGGGTGGAGAGGTTTTTAATTTCCATCGAATTTATATATTGATAAAGCCTTCATGAAAATCGTGTTTGGTGGAAAAAATGAGCTTTACTGACTCTTTTCTAAAAGTGCTTGCAATTTTGGTTCCTATTATTATCATGATTTTTGCCTACCTTAATTATCGCAAGAAGCCTGTAAGTTGCACTATCATTATTCAAACAATGGATCCAAATAAGCTTGCTGATGAAGCCACCTTGAAAAAGATAAGCGATTGCATTACCAAAAATGCCCCGGAGTTTACAGGCACAATTGAAAAAGACTCAAAATTTGTAATCACTGAGGACAAGCTCAAACTCCTGAACGCTGTAGGCGAGAAAGTTGAGCAGTATTCAAAAGCAAGCGGAAAGACCGTAAAGGATGCCAGAATCCTGCGCGCCCTCGGTATCGAGGCGTATTATCTGGGCAGGCGAGATGATGCTTTTAAGTATTTTTCTGAAGCACTTGGTCTGGATGAGGAATTAAAAGATATTAGAGGAAAGGCTGAAGATCTTAACAACATTGGGGTGGTGTATCAAGATTGGGGTGTAACTGAAAAAGCTATAGAGCATTATGAAAAGGCATTGGATACGGCAAAAGAATTAAAAGCTATGAAGATAGAGGCAGCCGTCTTCAATAATATTGGGAGTATCTATAAAAACTGGGGTAAGTTTGAAGAATCGTTAAAATATTTCAAGAGCGCATTAGAAATAGACGATAAGCTACAAGATACAAGAGGGAGAGCGATACAGATTAATAACATTGGAATGGTTTATCTAGATTGGGGCAAACTTAAAGAATCATTGGATTATTTTCAGAGTTCATTAAAATTATGTGAAGAACTAAAGGATGCTAGAGGAGAAGCAATAGCTCTCAATAATATTGGAATGGTATATCAAGATTTAGATTTGCCCAAGGAAGCTCTGAAATATTACCAAAAAGCACTGAGGGTGGCCGAGGAACTAAAGGATATAAAGGTTAAAGCTGCTTCCCTCAATAATATTGGAAGCTTGTACCAGAAATGGGTCAAGCCAGAGCAGGCGCTGGAATACTTCCACAAGGCGCTGAAGATAGATGAGGAGGTACAAGATTTAAGAGGAGAGGCTTTTGATAACAATAATATTGGAAGCGTATATGAGCAACTGAATAAACCTAAAGAAGCTTTAGATTATTTCCAGAAATCGTTGAATTTGTTTGAAAAATTGAAGGATACCAAGAGTGCGGATGTTGTAAGAGAGCATATCGGGAATTTAACTTGAACTTGAAAGTTATCAGAGAAGAACCTCCCCACTCATTCTCCCCGCCACTTCCTCCACCGTCACCAGCACCTGTTCCCCTGTCTTCATATCCTTGAGCGCCACCTTCCCCGCATCAAGCTCGTTCTTCCCCACGATAACAACATGGCTTGCGCCAATCGTATTTGCATATGAAATCTGGTCCTTGAACTTGCGCCCCATTACATCGATGTAGGTTGAAACGTGCGCCCTGAGTTTATTTGCGATAACGATTGCCTCTTTTCGCGTGTCATCGAACGATACGACCACGATTCGTTTTATCTCGGCGGGTTTTGCCTCGCATATCTCCATTATCCTGTCAAACCCTATTGCATACCCGGTTGAGGGCGTATCCTCGCCGCCAAAGAGCGCCGCGAGGCGATAGGAGCCGCCGCCGCATACCTGGTTCTGCGCGCCCAGGCCCTCGCAGTATATCTCAAACACCATACCTGTATAATAATCAAGACCTCTTGCAATCCCAAGGTCCACCTGGTATTCCAGCCCGTAAACATCCAGCAGCGAAAGAAGCGCCTCGAACTGCGACATCGCATCTATTTCCCCCACGAGTTCCCGGGCTTCATGCACAGCATTTTCACCCCGCAGCCCTATCAGGCGGAATAGCTTCCCCCGCATCTCATCAGGCGCCTGGAGCTCGTCAAGGAACTCCTCAAGCCCCTTGTCATCCTTCTTATCCACAAGCCGCATGATTTTGCTCTGGTGCTCGGGGAGGAGATCTTTCATTAATGCCCGCACAATCCCCAGATGTCCCACATGCAGGTCCCCCTTCACGCCTGCGCTGTTTAGCATTTCAACAGCAAGCGCTATAACCTCCGCATCCGACTCCGGGCGGGCACTTCCTATTATCTCCACGCCGAACTGGAAAAACTCGCGGAACCGCCCTTTCTGCGGGCGCTCGTACCTGAAGCAATTGTCAAAATAAAAGAATTTCAGGGGCTTTGGCGACCTCTGGAGTTCCTCCACATACATCCTCACCACGGGCGCAGTGAGTTCGGGGCGCAGCGCAATTTCGCGGTCTCCTTTATCCCTGAAATTGTATATCTCGCCAAGGATTCCTTCGCCCGACTTTAATGTGAATAGCTCGATATGCTCGAAAGTCGGGGTCTTGATTTCGCCGTATCCCCATCGTGTTGCAGCCTCACGCAGCTTATTCTCAACATACCTTCGTTTTGCCATCTCATCCGGTAAAAAATCGCGTGTGCCGCGGGGTCTCTGGAGTTCCATAAATATCCTTCCGCCACGATTATGGCTTTGTCCTTTATAAACCTGTATGATTATTGGTTCGGGGCAAGCCTTATTACTTCTTCCGATATTATCTGCCTGCTTATGAGCCTGAAGGAAAAAATAAAATCTTTCAATGAAAGTGAGAATTTCTGGGTAGCTTTATTGCGGGATCTTCTCTTCGTTGTTTCGGTTGTAGCGATTTTTGCTTCAGTTTCCCACATTGCTCTGGGACTCTGGGCGCCCATGGTTGCTGTGGAAAGCGGCAGCATGATTCCCCACATCCGGATAGGGGATATTATCTTTGTTCAGAGCATAGACCGTACCCAGATAATAACATACGAAACAGGACAAGAAACAGGATATACGTCCTTTGAGGAACCCGGCGATGTGATCTTATACCGGCCTCTTGGCCGGGAGGGCGTCACGCCCATCATCCACCGTGCCATGAAATACGTTGAAAAGGGAGACCCCATGTGGGCAGGCGGTCCACCCGCGCCTCATGCCGGCTATATCACAAAAGGGGACAACACGAAGACAAACCCTGCTTATGACCAGCAGGGCAGCATAAGTTATCTCCAGCCCGTAAAAAAGGAGTGGGTCATTGGAGCTGCGCGGTTTTATAGGGTTCCTGTTCTTGGTTATGTGTCTCTTATTCCCAGGAAGATATTAGGCATATAGTTTTGTCTGGTTTGGAGGCCTGTAATCCTCAAGAGGCTTTAACCTGTAATCTTCAAAAAGAACTCTTTTGGTGCTGTCGGTCGGAACCGAGAGGGATATTTCTTTGGTTCTCCCGTACCTGCCCTTGCTGACAATCGTCGCGTTCAGGATTCCAAGCATATCGAGTTCGGATATCAAATCCGTCACCCTGCGCTGCGTCAGGACCTCGATTCCGATTATCCTGCACATCTGTTTGTAAATATTATATGCTTCACCCGTTGTTATGCTGCTGTCGCCATTATGACCAAGAAGAACCACGCTTAAGAGGATAAGCTTTGACTGGCTTGGCAGTGTCCTCACCACCTCGACTACCCTGTCTATCTCTATTTTCTCCTGGGCATGTTTAACGTGTATCTCCTGTACCGTGGGCGCTTTCACACGTTCTGCAAGCTCGCCTGACACCCGCAATAAATCAAGCGCACGCCTCGCATCCCCGTGCTCCTGTGCAGCGTATGCCGCGCATAGGGGTATCACCATCTCTTCAAGAGCTTCCGGCTTAAAAGCTATTTTAGCTCTCTGGCGCAGGATGTCCCTTATCTGGTTGGCGTCGTATGGCGGAAAGATTATCTCTTCTTCACCCAGTGAACTTTTTACTCTCGGGTCAAGGAATTCGGTGAATTTCAAGTCGTTGGTAACGCCTATGAGGCTCACTTTTGCCTTTTTCAGGTCCGAATTTATCCTGGTGAGATTGTACAGGACGTCATCCCCTTTGGTTATGAGCTTATCCACTTCGTCAAGAATAATTATCGCGATGCGCTTATCCGAATCCAGCGCATTTTTAAGTTCCGTATATACCTGATCGGTCGGCCAGCCGGTCATGGGAATATCTTTATCAAAGTGTCTTGCTAGGGATGCCAGAAGGCGATACTGCGTATCCACGACTTCACAGTTTATATATACAACAACACATGGCACGCCGTGCAGTTCACCCGTCCGCTCAAGCTCCTTGCCCACATGTTTTGCAACCGCGGTGCAGAAACCAGTATTGTAGCCAGCCCTTTAACCTGTTCGTCCCTGTGTGGAAGATAATCCGGTGTATATGATGAACGGAGGACTTCCCTGTTCTCAAAAATGTTCGCCCCTGTTAACATATCCTCGAAAATACCATTTATTGTCATCACCTTGCTCTCCATAATACCTTTAGCCTCCTATAGACTCCAATAGAAAGAGAGGTATTAAGACTTATGGTTCTCACCCCCTTACTTCCATTGGAGCACACGGAACCTTTGCAGGTTTTACTATTAAAAACCAAGATTTGGAGATGAATTATAAGCCACACACTTATAACCTGTTATTGCCTGTTCATAAATCAGATTTGACATCTGTCACCAAAAACCCCTTGTTTCCTATGGAGTTTTGAGGTAAGACCAACCCCATTGTTTCATCTGGAAGGCAACAAAAACCTGTTGGTTCATATAATAGAAAAATAACAAAAACCCATGGGACTCAGTAAGCGCTTCACAATATATAAATTTTTCTGTTTATGCATAATATAAAAATAGAGATTAAATAAAGATGAAAATAAAGACAAAAAACCAATTGAAAAATGAAAACGCCAAAATATGACAAATCTATAATCAAAAACCCTAAACAACAATTAACAATCTCCAGCAGAAACAATAGGGTACCCCAAACAAGGCACTCCAGAAAACGCTAACACTCTGGAGATGAAGAAAAAATATATGCAGCCCGACTATCTATCAACAGGAATGGATTCAAGCCGACTGGACAGCCCCCAAATCAGGGTCCTTGTATGAATAGGAACATTGGGATCATTACCAATCTCATCAAGATTTGAAATGACCATTGCCGCCCTTCTTGATGGCGACTCCTTTTCACTGGAGAGAATTTTTTTGATATTATCAGCAGAGCGTCTGATATTTCTGGGGACCGAGTCGTCATTGATTATCTTATCAAGGGCATCAATACACTGTTTTATGACTTCACTTGAGTTTTCAGGCACAGTTATCACCACGGGATGTTATTATAAAACAAGAAGAGCATATAAAGGCTATTGAATGAAAAGACTTTCGGTGATATAATGAATGGAAGAGAAACAAATGACAAATTACAGAGGATTACAAAACTTCTTGAAATCGGCGGGACGATGCTGGCCAATCATCACGAATGCGGCGCTCCCATGTTCAGGTATCAGGGAAAAGTAGTCTGCCCGGTATGCGATTTCCAGGAAAAGCCGGAGCCTGCAAGGGAATCCAAAAGAGCGCCAGAATCCCCCAAATCTGCAAGAACACAGAAACAGCCAGAACAAGAGCCAGGGGATCTTCAATCCATCAAGCGCATCATCCAGACAAAAATCCAGGACATAGCAGCGGGTCTTGAAGACGAGACCGACCTCCATAGAATGAAGGATAAACTGGACTGTATCGAGCAGGGTATAAAGATATTGAAGTTATTGCAGGAATGAAGAGCGACAAAAACTGAATTTGAGGCCTATTCTGCAGCTCTGACCATGGTATTTCGCATTACAAGGAGATTATACGAGGACAAAGCCTTATTTTCCCGGACGAGAGTGCCGTAAATCTCAACTATGCCTCCATATCCCGCTTCAAGAAGCATGCTGTTATTATCGTTTATGTGATACGCAGGCAGTACTGCATAACATGGAACGGAAGCGGTGCCATCGCATATCTTGTACACAAACGTCTTTTCATCCCCGAGATTTCCAGACATCACGGAAACCGCGATATTGACCCGCTTCTCGATATGTTTTTTGAGGTTTGAAAGCCTCATGAATTTTCCTTTTGCCAGGTAAACGTGTTTTGAAAGACCGTCTTTTCTCAATATTACAAATGAGAATTTCATATCCGTATTTATGTATCTATAAAATTCCCCGGTATTTGCTATCTTTTCCATGAAGTCCGGCGCCCGGATATTCCCCGGTTCCTGAAAGCTCCAGCAGTTTTCCCCCGAGCATTCAAGCCCCCAGATAAAAGAGCACGGGCTATACACGGTAAACCCTTTTTTTGAGAGGGCGTGCTGGGTTACCCTGAGCGCTTTTGAATTATTAAGGTCGGCAGGCTCGATAATGACTATAGTGGGATTCTTACTGCCCGAAGCCACCATTTCCACAACATCAGCACGATGCGAAGGGGGAGGGTTCATCTCAGCCAGCACATTTGAAAAAACCATGAGGTCAACATTCGGAAGGGCAGGCGCCGCCTCGATGGACGAATGGACTGGTTCATTTATAGTGACATTTGCGTTTTCCTGCGCAAGACCTGAGAGATAAAAAGAGGTAAGCTCTTTATAACAATCGATATTCTCAGGCGCCCTTTCAATCGAATCAATCCTGATATTCAGCTTGACGTCTATTTTGTTCCTTGAGTAAATCTCCTGTAATTCCTGTATGAAATCAAGTGTACTGAGCGTTATCGTCCCGGGTCCTGCCCCGGCGTCAAGGATGCTCATTTTGTTCGTGAGCAGTCCGCCCCTGAATAGTTCAAGCAGCATGTATTGGAATGAGCAGAAATAAACAGGAAAATGGTAGAGGAGGTAGGAAATTATCCTGATTTTGGGATACTGTGAGCTCCCCGCCCCTTTCCAGTATTCCTCTTTCTGCTTTACGATATTTTCGCGAATCAATAGCCCCCTCTCACCCGTGTGCCAGTCCTTGCCGCAGGAGCGTTCTATGTAGGAATTAATCAGTTTCTCGACGCGCGCCGGAAGCTGGGGGTTTTTGAATAGCGCCTCAAGTTCCCTGACTACCACTTCATCAGCAGGAAGAGGGCGCTTCACGAGTTTCGTGCATTTGTAGCCTGCGTCGCAAAAGAGGTCGAGGTCATAAAAATGAGGTTTTAATAGTTCGAAGAGCTCTTTTTCCTCGTATTTCCGGCTGAGGTACTGGTTCATCTCTGAGAGCGCGAACTCAGTGCGGGAGGAGGCGAGGTATTTGGCGAGGGAGAGGATTTCACTAGACATTTGTTTTAAGTTGGAGAATATCAAGCTTTTAAGAGAATAAAATTAGACGATTCTTTTATCAAGTAGCCATTGATTAATTTTATCAGGAATTGCTTTCATAGGGTCTTGAGGGTCGAATTCCTCATAGAGTTTACCAACAAGGTCGGTATGTAATATTTTAATTGTTCTATCTTTAAGTAAACATACAGGTTTCTTTAAAGCAAGCAAATAGCCCACTTCTAAAGAAACATTGGGATTGAAATCCTCTACCTCAATACGTTCAAAGACAGTGACACCAAATCCACACCCATACAAATATGTCAGAACATTATAGAAAAGGTCATCATGATATCGTTTTTCATCCGCACGAATGCCAACAATTCTATGAGAACCTAATGCACTTCTAATTGCCTTCACAATTTCATCGTGGGCTTTTGTCTCACCAAATCGCATCATTATGAAAGCAACCTTGTTGGGATCAGGGTAATCATCTTTAAAATGTGTTAAGCTTTCTTGAATTTCAATAGGAGGTTCCAATGGCATAATGATTTTCTTTATATCTTCTGGATAAATATAGAATGCTAATTTGGCGTCATATAGTGGCTTCCCGAGTTCCAATCTGTCTTCAGGCTCAAACTCCGGCTCAATGGAAAAATTTCCTTTAAACCAAGTCAGTGAGGAAAGTTCTGGAATGAAAGTCTTTAATTTGTCTAAATATAAAGTCCATTCCTTCACTCCTGGTATAAGCCATGGAACATCGTTTTCTTCTAGTATTTGTCTGATTTGCATAATCGCCAGATGCCGTTGAATTTTAGAAAACCGAGGCAGCAACTCAAAAACGATTTTTACACCCTCTTTATCATCCCATGAGGCTGTCTTTGTATGCGACCAGTGAATCTTTCCTGATCGAAAATCTGGTGTCCCTATTATATGCCACATAGTATCTACCGCGTTATCTTTTGAGCCATCTGACCATCCGCTTTTCTACCTCTTCATGAGGTAGCCCTTTACCTTCGTCAAGTTCCTTCAAACCTGTAGTGACTTGTTTTTTGAAATATGCTATGGCCCCATCAAAAGTAATATCTTCGGGGAGAGCCATCATTCTTTCCCTCGCTTTTGTTTCCGAGTGGTTCTACGAGTTACGATGTTATCAATTATGGCCATATTGATGGCTTCGTACCAATCGATATAATCACCTATTTTATTTTCAATAATTTTCAATTCTTTTTCTCCAAGTTCTCTTTCAAGTTCCTGCTCAGCAACACTTTGAACGTCTTCTATATTTATTGAGTAGATTATTTTTGAGGTGTCAATCATAGCAATCTGATTTTTATTTGAATTTTGAAAAATATTCATCTATTTCAGGTCTTATTCAATGCCTGCTCTTTCAAAGCAATTCAATAATTCATTATAACAACCCTCACCTCCAAGAAAATCCCAAAACTCATCGGCGACTTTCAGCTCAAAATCTAAATCTACCAATCCCTTCATTGTCCACCTTTCGTATGGTTTGGGTTCATAAGGATTATATGGGATAGCGATACAAGTATTGATTTTAGCTTCTGGGTTTTGTGCTAAAACTGTTGCTACCCACTCTAAAAGAGTTCGCTTAAATTCTTTAAAATTACCTCTGTTTGGTTTTACAGTTTTGATATCAAATAGAAACATCGAATCATCATGACTTATAACTAAAACATCTACTTTGGTTGGCTTTACAGTAATCATCTTGCCTTTTTGACAGACGTCTCTAATTAGTTCAATTTCTTCTGTTTTATTAGGCTCTTTTCGGCCTGTTATCAAGTCATCCATAATTGTCTGAATTACTTTATGAGCCTCATCGCTAATTTGGGTACCAGCAATAACTGATTTTTGGGCATCTTTAAATCTTAATTTGGCTAAAGCAACAGCGACTGGCTCAAATATTGAGGTTCCAAAAGCAGAGGTTAAAGAGTGGATAAATGAATACAAAGCCATCCGGTCTTTACCTAACAAGCGATAATAAAATGGCATGTTACTTGATTCTGGTTTATAATTAAGGAACTTATTCCTCAAACTTGTTTTAATAACACCTTCAATATATAAAATTTGATTTTTTGTAAGCGTCATTCATTCTCCTTTACTTTAAAATGAAAAATAATCTCCGAATAAGCACCCTTATCTCTCTCAGTTCTATTTAATACGGGGCGTTTATATTGTTTAACAATTTTCATTCCTGATTTTTCTGCAATTATTGGATATAAATTATATTTGTCATTGGCTACTAAAAATATATCATAATCATCTACTAAAAATCTTTTACAATTGTTCAAAACCTCTGAAATCCCTTGAACATATGAATTTCTAGCTTCTTTACCCTGTCCTTTGAGAAGGTGCCCGATTTCAAATTCATCACGTCTTTCAAAACCAAACAAATCGTAAGCGTAAGCATGTTGGTCGTGATAATCAATCAAACCAACGTAAGGTGGACTTGAAAAGATTCCTTTAATTTTTTGATTTTTTACAATTTCTGAGAGAGCTACATTTTTCTTCTCTAATTCATCAAAAATATCAATCGTCTTAGAATCACCTGTTAAGCAAATTTGATAGGTGTCCGTTCGTAAGTTATTAAATTGGCACAAACGATTGATGGTGTCTTTACTATAACGTTCCCACCAACTCAGAATAGAAAAAAGAGGTTTACAGACCTTACCATGCTTGGAACAGTAATAAGTAG
>JAPZAN010000116.1 GCA_027460605.1 Candidatus Methanoperedens sp. | reverse complement strand
ATTATCATGTCGCTTAAATCTTCAACGCTGCATTGGAAATTGACCTGGACCCTGGAATAAGACGAATGATATTCTTTTTCAGGGGTTTTCCCGGGCTGCGGCATTCGCCACTTGCTTTCCACAAATCCGCTCTTTTTCAGAATATCAAGACTTTCCCGCGGTTTAAACCCAACTTCTTTCTCTATCTCCTCTTCGGTTTTCCAGCCATTTTGGAGGCAATCGAAAACTTTTTTATGTGCATCAGAACCAAATGCACGAAGAAGCGGGACAATATCTGATGGTTCATTAATAATACGAGTTCTTTTTCCCATGAATGGTCTCTCTCAAATAGATGTTATACGCTCTCTCAATTAACACGCTATATATTGCATTATAAATGGATAAATGTTTTGAAGAAAACTATACTCTATTAAATATATTTATTCCAGTAACGGTTAACACCGTGACCACTATTCCCGCTATCAGAACACCTGCAAATATTGCGAGGAGGGCGTTCTTGAAATTGAAGCCAAAAACAAAAGCTGCCGCGCATCCCGTCCACGCACCCGTAGCAGGCAGGGGCACGCCTACGAAGACCGCAAGCCCGATTGACCCGTATTTTTCAAATTCGCCGCTGTGCTTATGATGGGTCCTGTTGAACAACCATGTAAAATACCTGTCCCATGTATTCCATCGCCGCAGATAATTCGAGACAGGCTCAAGATAGAGAAGCAATGGTATTACAGGTAACATATTGCCGATAATCGAGAGGATAAAGGCGGTGAGCGGGTCAAACCCGTATCCATAAGGGGGTTTCAGTATCGCAATAGGGATAGATAAACGAAGTTCTGCAACTGGCAGCGCTGCGATCAGGATGACCGCAAGCCATGGCGGAATGAAACTGAAAAGATTCAAAAGTGTTGCTTCAAGGGTCATTTTTTGCTTGCACCGCAGAGAATAAAATGGGCTATCAGTGCCTCAAGCTGAATCCGCTCGTTTGCACCCTCAGCCATCCTGAAATCGATTTCACCGATACGGTCAATAAGGTCTACTTTCATCTTGTCGGGAATTGTCATATCAAACATGGCGCGGTATATCTGCCCTATTATATCCTCACCCGAAAGCCCCTGTTCAATCAAGAGGTAATCAAGTTGCGCGCGGGCTTTCATGAAATTACCCTCAAGTCCAAGCTTTATCAATTCAACCACTTCTTCGGGTTTTGCAGTAGCTGTCGTCTTGTAAATCGCATCCATATTTACGGTCTTGTCAAGCATAGCGGCTGCCTGGAGGGCATTGATGGCGCGCCTCATATCGCCTGCAGCCACGTATCGTATTGCTTCCATCCCGTCATCCGTGAGGGTCACGCCTTCAATTTTGGCGATATGCCTTACCCTTTCCTCAACCGCCGCGCTTGATATCGGTTTGAACCTGTAAATAGCGCATCTTGACTGGATGGGTTCGATTATTTTTGAAGAATAATTGCATGAAAGTATGAAACGGCATGAAGCGGTGTATTTTTCCATCGTTCTCCGGAGCGCGGATTGCGCATCAGAAGTAAGAGCGTCGGCTTCATCGAGGAAAATTATCTTGAATTCGGCTTCGCCAAGTGGCGCCGTCCTTGCAAAGTTCTTGATTTTATTCCTGACCACATCGATGCCGCGCTCATCGCTGGCATTTAACTCGGTGAAATTATTGGCCCATGATTCGCCAAAAAGTTCACGCGCCACGCATATGGCTGAAGCGGTTTTCCCGACTCCGGGAGGGCCTGAGAAAAGAAGATGCGGGAGGTTCCTTGCCTGGATATAGGATTTCAGGCGCTTCATTACTTCAACCTGCCCCACCACGTCATCCAGCTTTTTTGGACGGTATTTCTCAATCCAGATTTCTTCTTTGAGCATGCAAGGCTTATTAAGAAGCAAGTATTATTTAAGTTTCCCTGATTCTCATCAGCACCCTGCACTATAAGATAAATATGCCTGAAAATAGAGTTAAAAAAATCAACTTCTTCATCACCTCATCTCTTTTCCCTTCGCTCTCGATTACAGGAAGCTCCTGCGCCCTCATGTGCCAGCACTGTAAAGGCAAATTGCTCGAAGCCCTGATTCCCGCAACAACTTGCGATGAGCTTGAAAAGAAAGCGATTTCGCTTTACAAACATGGAGCAAAAGGCATACTCCTCACAGGCGGCTGTGATGAACGGGGACGCGTGCCGATTAACAGTTTAATCCCTGCAATAAAAAAGCTCAAGGAAAAAACAGATTTGGTTCTTATTGCGCACACAGGTTTCATTTCAAGCGACGAGGCTTCCATGCTAAAAGAGTCTGGGCTTGACGGCATTGGTTTTGATGTGATTGGCGATATGACCACAGTCAGGGAAGTTTACGGTCTTGATGTTTCGGAAAAGGAATACACGGACAGCCTCCGCGCTATAGAAGATTCGGGTCTCATAGTATTCCCCCATGTGTGCGTGGGATTGCACTTTGGCGAATTGAGGGGGGAATACCGAGCGCTTGAACTCATACGGATAATTAATCCAACCACGATAATAATAACCGGATTGATGCCTGTTGCCGGTACGCCGATGGCGCATATCAAGCCCAAGCCTTCAGATTTTGAAAAAGTTATAACAAAAGCAAAAGAAATGTTCCCCGAAACGCCGGTTGTACTTGGGTGCGCCCACTCAAGCGGGAAAGACCGGGATGAAATAGAAAAAATCGCGCTTGAGGGCGGCGTGAGCGGCATTGCGGCGCCGACGATGCAAACGATTGGTTTTGCAAAAGAAAACGGGTATCAGGTATACTATTACGGGATGTGCTGCGGGCTTGTGCCGGATGAAAAAACGCGGATAGAGAATCCCTTTTAACCAGGAACATTGATTTTATTCCTTTGCTGCTTCCCTTACAATATCGCTCGCACTCAGTATCCCGATAGGTCTCTGTGACGCCCCGACGCCCTTTTCTGAGAAAACAAGCAATCTGTGAATATGTTTTTCTCTCATTATCTTTGCCGCTTCGCCAAGTGTTGAAGTGGGTTTGACCGTTTCAAGATGCGAAGTCATTATTGATTCTGCAGGCAGGTTTTCCCAGTCATCCCTTCCTATCACTTTAAGAATATCCATGTCCGAGATTACCCCCATCGCTCCGCCCTCCGGGCTGATTACAGCCACCCCGGAAAGTCCCTGTTTGCTAAGCATGGTGGCTATTTGTTTAACCGTAGCATCCATGGGCACAGTGACCACTCCCCTTGTCATTATATCTCTTAATAATTTATTTTCAAATCTCAAAATGTATCCCTCGTCTTATAATAAGATTAGTATTCATGTGCTAAATAATTAACCTGATAAGGATGGATACTATTTCTTTCCCTTCATTAGCGCGTCCAGCAGTTCCTTTGCCCTGTCTGCCCTGACTTTCCTCTCTTTGACCATGATTTCGGCAATCTTATCCACCAGTTCACCAGTCGCGCCTGCCTGTATCGCAACGTTCCTTGAGTGAAGCCCCATGTGCCCTCTCTGGATTCCTTCAGTGGCTAATGCACGAAGTGCGGCGAAATTCTGCGCCAGTCCCAGCGCTGCAAATACCTCGCCCATTTCTGTCGCGGTCTTGACCCCGAGAATCTTTACAGCCGAGCGTGCAATCGGGTTTGTCTTCGTGGCGCCGCCCACAAGACCTACTGCCATGGGCATTTCAATTGTTGCTATGAGGTCTCCGTTTGCATTTTTCTCGTAGCATGAAAGCGGCCTGTATATGCCGCTGCGGGCTGCATAGATGTGCGCACCAGCCTCGATTGCCCTGGTATCGTTACCTGTAGCCAGCACAGCCGCGCTTACCCCGTTCATTATGCCTTTGTTGTGCGTTGCCGCCCTGTAAGGGTCTCCCGCAGCAAAGTGATAGGCTGCAAGAATGCCGTCCACAACCTCTTCACCTCCGATAGCCTCCTTTGTGAATACCGCTTTTGCCCTCATGATACGCTTGTCCGCAAAATTCGAGATGATTCGAAGATACACCCTGCCGCCAGTCAGCTCCTCGATATACGGGGCCACTGTTTCTGCCATGGTATTTACAGCATTGGCGCCCATGGCGTCCCTGCAATCCACAATCAGGTGGGTGATGACCATTTTGCCCTCCGGCGTGTCTATCACCCTGACCTCCACATCCTTGGCTCCGCCTCCGAACTTGACAAGTACCGGGTCAACATCGTTTGCGCGCCTTATAATCTCGTCTTTTTTCTCAAGGATGTTCATTCTGGCGCCGTTTGGGTCGGCTATCCTCACAGCCTGTATCTGTCCTATCATCACAGGGCCGGTACTGCTCGTGGTAAACCCCCCGCCTTCCCTTGCCATCTTGGCTGAGTTGCTGGCTGCGGCTATTACCGAGGGTTCCTCTATCGCCATGGGGATAAGATAATCCCTGCCGTTAATCAGGAAATTGACAGCCACGCCCATGGGTACTTCCATGACCCCTATGAGGTTCTCTACCATGCGGTCTGCCGCATCAAGCGAGAGAGCGCCGCAGGCGCTGATGCACGAAGCCTCTTCATCTGTAAGACCTGAGAATTCGGATACTATTTTTAGCCTGTCCTTCGGGCTTAATTTATAAAAACCTGAAAGCTTTGATGTTCTTGTCATGAGTATATTCACCACGCGAGGATTTTAGATGGCAGGAGGGTATAAATAGATTATCGCCAAAAGCTTTATCAACAAATCAATACCTTATGGATAATCCCAATTTAAGATTATCCGGTGAATTTTTTATGACGCAAAAGACAAAAGGAAAGAAGAAACGGCTGGCAAAAGCGCAGAACCAGAACCAGCGCGTTCCTGCATGGGTTATTGTTAAAACTCAAAGAAATGTAATGACCCATCCAAAGAGACGCAACTGGAGACGCAGCACGCTGGATGTTTAAGGTGATTAATATGGCAGACATTGAAAGAATATATACGATTCCGCTTTCAGATGCAAGGAAAGTTCCGCGCTGGAAGAGAGCAGAGAGCGCAGCAAGAAAAGTAAGGGCATATCTTGCAAAGCACCTGAAGACCGATTTGAAAGAAGTTAAGATAGATAAGACTATTAACGAGAAACTCTGGGAAAGAGGCTCCATGAAACCGCCATTGAAAGTAAGGGTAAGGGCTGTAAAATTCGAGGCGGGCGGCGTGCAGGCTGAACTCGCCCAGGAATAACTTTTTTGGATAAAAAGGGACAGATTTGAAACGTAAGTTAAATATTTCAGGGAGCCCCGTACTTGGTGTTTTTGCTGCCTGTACCGATGAGCTTGTTTTTGTTGCAGGCAATACATCACCTGAAACCATCAAATATCTTGAAGAATCCCTTGGTGTGGTTGCTGTCAGTTCTTTGGTTGGCGGAAGCTCGATTGTCGGCTCGCTGCTGCGGGGAAACTGCCGTGGTGTCGTGGTGGCGGGTTTAATCTATGATAAAGAATTGCGCGCGCTCAGGAGACATACAAAAGCCGCAAAATTGACTGGAGAATTAAACGCAGCAGGAAATCTCATACTTGCCAACGATACCGCTGCTATCGTGCATCCCGACCTCAGCGATAAATCAGTCGGGATAATTAAGAAAGCTCTTGATGTTGATGTTAAACGCGGTACTATCGGAGGGTTAAAAACTGTGGGTATGGCCGGCATTGCAACGAACAAAGGAGTGCTTGTGCATCCAAAATCAACCCCTTCGGAAATTGGAGTAATCGAAGAACTGTTCAATCTCCCGGTGGAGATCGGGACGGTTAATTTTGGTTCACCGCTTGTGGGTTCGGGGATTCTTGCCAATGGCAAAGGATACGTCGTGGGTGAAGATACCACCGGGCCTGAGATCAGCCGGATTGAAGATACCCTGGGTTATCTGTAAATCTTTCTGTTAGGTTTTTTTGGCGGAAAATATTAAACAGACCGAAACATTTATTATGCTTTTTCATCATTATGATTGTGAGCAGGCATTGCTTTTTTAACTCCCACACCCTATCAAGCCTGCTCTTCCAATCATAAAATCTTTATGCAATAACTTTTATTGAGTTGGATATGGCTTTAACATATTCGCAGGCTGGCGTTGATATTGAAAGGGAAAACAGTGCAATAGCAGCCCTTGCAAAACAACTTGTTTATAAACGAAAGGGACTGGGAGCGCCCCTGACAGACGTGGGTCATTATGCAGGTCTGATAGATTTCGGGGAGTATGCCCTTGCGCTTACAACAGATGGCGTGGGTTCAAAAGTCCTCATCGCAAACGAGATGAAGAGATGGAATACTGTGGGCATTGACTGTATTGCCATGAACGTGAATGACCTGCTGGCAATGGGCATCGAGCCTCTTGCATTCGTGGATTATATCGCCATCCAGGAACCCAATAATGAAATCATGAAGCAGATCGGGGAAGGGCTTGCAAAAGGCGCCGAGATTTCCCGGATGACAATCGTGGGAGGAGAAACTGCTACTCTTCCGGATATCATAAATGGTTTTGACCTTGCAGGCACCTGTCTTGGTATGGTGAAGAAGGACAGCATTATTACAGGTGAGCGCATTGAAATCGGCGATGTCATAATCGGGCTTCCCTCAAACGGCGTGCACAGCAATGGTTATTCCCTTGTCCGCAGGATTATAAAAGACTCTGGCTACTCTTACCAAGACGCTTTCCCGTATAATAAAAATACCACTATCGGCGATGAGCTATTGAGTCCTACAAGGATTTACATGGAAATCCTGGATGCGGCACAAAAATTCGATATTCACGGGCTGGCGCACATAACCGGCAGCGGGCTCATGAAACTTCACCGCATCACAAAACTCGGGTTTGATATCTCCGACCCGCTTCCGCCACAGCCCGTATTCAGGTTCCTGCAGGAGGAAGGGGAAGTGGAGGACCTTGAGATGTACAAGACATTCAATATGGGAATGGGTTTTGTGGTCTTAGTACCGCAAAGTGATGCTGAGGATGCTTCAAAGATGATGGGAGGGAAGATTGTCGGGGAGATTGTGGATGAGGGAATATTTGTTAAAGGAATGGAAATAAAGTAGAGAAAAATTGAAAAAGCCAATCCTTAAATAAGAACAAAGCAGACAATTATTGATAATTATGGCGGATGAATTGTTGGAGTTATTAAATAAAGCGATTGCAAGGGAAATCGGTGTTAGTGTACAGTATATGTGGCAGCATGTTATGGCATTGGGCATGAAAAGCCCTGAGATTAAAGATGTTTTCGAAGATATTGCCATAGAAGAGATGAAACATGCCGAAAAGATTGCAGAACGGCTTTTTTATCTTGGCGGGATTCCTACAACCAAACCAACGCCAATTAAGGTGGGCGAATCCCTGAAAGAGATGATTGAGAACGACCTCCGGGCAGAGAACGAGGCTATCGGGTTGTACAAAGAAATAATAGACAAGGCATCCGAAAAAGGGGACTCGACCACACGATTATTGTTTGAGGAGATTTTAACGGCTGAGGAAGAACACAAACATACGTTCACGATCCTGTTGAAATAATAGGTGTTTGGCGTTCCACCTGAAAACGTATTTTTATTTTGTTTTACATTTCATCCTGCATTTTATATCATTATTATTCAACCCCTTTATTTCTTCTGGAAAAATTAAATTGTGATTGTTATGATTATCATGGAAATTAAAAGATGATTTCTTTCGTCACCATTCGATTTAATTTTTCAAGTTCATGAATATTTAATTTTTTCCCCCTTATTTTTAGTCTGTAGTTGTATCTTTGAAAAGATAACCTCGGTTTCCTATGGAAACTTTTATTAAGTCATTCTTTGACCCTTTTCCACAGAAATGCTTACATCTTTTCGGATTATTGTATATTCATAATGTCCACTGATGATAAAATGCATTCTATTATAAATGACCTGCAAAAGAGGGATAGCGTTCTCGTGGCCCTTTCGGGCGGCGTGGACAGCTCTGTGCTTGCCGCGCTGGCATACAGGGCTCTCGGGGAGAGGACAATTGCCGTTACTGCGGACTCCCAGACTTTTGCGCCCGGTGAGCTTGAAGGCGCAAAAGAAATTGCCACGGAGATAGGAATCCGGCACATTGTAATATCGTATGATGAACTCGGGGAGCCCGGATTTGCAAAGAACCCGGTTGATAGATGCTATCACTGCAAAAAAGGGCTAATACGCGAATTAAAGAAACTTGCCGCTGTACATGGTATGAATACGATTATCGAGGGAACAAACACCTCAGACCTGA
>JAPZAN010000115.1 GCA_027460605.1 Candidatus Methanoperedens sp. | reverse complement strand
GGGATGCCGTAATGCCCACGATACTTGTGGTGTCTGCAAACGCTTTTGCGAAGGCTGACCATTATATACTTCCGTTTTTAGGGGCTGTCAATATGCCTGCTCTTTTCGCCATCGCCGGCACTTTTGTGGGATTTTCAGTGCTGATGGGATTTGTGATAAAGGGTAAACCCCAGGCGGGATTGCCGTTCCTTAACGGAGGGGTAATCCTTGGGTATGTGGCAGGGAGCCTGATAGCAGGTTCGCCGATAATATAGGTCTTAAAAAATGAGGCTTAAACGGCCTGCTTTCCGCGCTCTCCGGTGCTCAGGCGTATGACTTCTTCAACAGGATAGATGAAAATCTTTCCATCGCCATTCCTGCCTGTTTTTGCTACCTCGCTTATAGCCTCTATCGCAGGCTCAACATTATCATCGTCCACTATAATGTCAAGCTTGAGCTTTGGAAGGAATTCCACGCAGTATTCTCCTGCACGCCACTGCAGGCAGACGCCTTTCTGGCGTCCCCGCCCCTGCACTTCTGTAACTGTCATGCTCACTATGCCTTTCTTTTCAAGCCCTGTTCGAATTGCATCAAGATTTTCAGGTCTTATTATTGCTTCGATTTTCTTCATTTTCTCAACCTCACGCGTATGCTCTCTCAGCATGCTGTGCAATGTCAAGACCTATTGCTTCCTCGTCCTCACCTACACGCATTCCTATGGTTGCGTCTATTACTTTTGCAATTATGTATGTCACAACAAAAGCGTACACCCATATTACTCCAACAGCAGTTATCTGCGTTATGAGAATGTTGGAATTACCATAGAGCAGGCCGTTTGCACCTGCAGGATTTACAAGAGTCGTAGCAAAGATGCCGGTTGCTATAACGCCCCATGCCCCGCCCATGCCGTGGCATGCCCATACATCGAGTGATTCATCTACGTTTTGCTTCATCCTGAAAAGCATTGCATAATAACTTATCAAGGCTGCTATTGCACCAATAACGATTGCTGCAAGGGGCGTGACGAACCCGGAGGCCGGTGTAATGGCTGCAAGGCCTACTATACCTCCGGTTGCAGTGCCAAGAACACTTGGTTTCTTATGATACCAGCTCAGGGCCATCCACGTAAGCGCGGCAGCTGCCCCGGCTGTATTTGTTACCACGAATGCGCTGGCGGAAAGCCCGCCGCTTACTATTGCGCTTCCTGCATTGAACCCAAACCACCCGAACCAGAGAAGAATTGCACCGAGCATTGTCATGGGTATGCTGTGCGGCTCCATTTGGTGTTTCCCGAATCCCTTACGGGCGCCTATCACGATTGCAACTGCAACCGCAGATACTCCTGCACTCACATGCACGACGGTTCCCCCGGCGAAATCAAGAACACCCATGTTGCGAAGCCAGCCGCCCGCACCCCAGACCCAATGGGCTATGGGGTCGTATACAAGGGTTGCCCAGAGTAAAGAAAAAATAAGGAATGCACTGAACTTGATGCGCTCAACGAATGCGCCTGTGATGAGCGCTACTGCAATTATTGCGAACATTGCCTGGAATATCATAAATGCCAGCGAGGGAATGGTGGCTGCATAGGCCGGATTCGGCTCCTGTCCTACGCCGTTGAGCCCGACCCAATCAAGATTGCCGATTACCCCTCTGACATCATGCCCGAATGCAAGGCTATAGCCAAAAAGCACCCATTGCAAGCTTATCAACGCAAGGATGGCAAAGCTGAACATCAGGGTCGAGAGAGAGTTTTTCTTCCTTACCATACCGCCGTAGAATAAACCGACGGCCGGTATCATTAACATCACAAGAGCCGAGCTTATGAGAACCCATGCCGTGTCACTACCATCAATTTTTGATGCATTTGCCGCCTGAACAGGAGCAGCAAGCAAAAGAATGCCAATCATCAATAACAGGCTAATTGATTTTTTCATGCTCATTTTCTCTCCTCTAAAAGGTATGCGGATACCTACTGTATACTTATTATATTTAAATTTAACTCAAACTTAAGGCAAACTGAATCAAGGGAAGGTTTTTATTACATAACTGCATAAGAAGGAAAATTATTATTCTATAATTTAAGTTCAAAGAGGATAATTATGAAATTCCAGGGAAGATCAATTCGCAAATACACAGGCGGCAGGCTGATTCAGTCAAGAGGCAAGAGAAAATTCGAACTCGGTGGGGAAACCGCAAACACCCATCTTGGGGAAACCATAAGGAAGACCGTGAAAACACTTGGCGGGCAGGAAAAAGTCCGGCTCTTGAGGGATAATACCGCAATAGTAACAGACCCGAAAACAAAGACATCAAAGAAGGTTAAGGTCGAGACCGTCACGGGAAACCCGGCAAATATTCACTATGTCAGGCGAAATATCGTGACAAAAGGCTCTATAATCAAAACCGAGATTGGAAGCGCCCGCGTGACTAACAGGCCGGGACAGGACGGCAGCATTAATGCCATCCTCATAGCCAGTACTTCTTAAAAGTCACCCACAATTCAGGCAGATGCTCCTGTAACTGCTCGTTATTACAGCAGGCATCCATTTGTTTTCTTTTTTCAAGCGCTCTTGCAAGCGGTTTTCCAAGAAGTTTTTTAATTTGGGTTTCATACTCTAATAGAATTGTCAAATCGTCTTTTTCAAGCGCTTTGATTATTGTTTTCCCGGCAATCTCGCCTGCAAGCATTGCATTGTTGATACCGGCGCCGGTGACGGGGTCAGCCATTCCTGCGCTGTCACCCACGAGAAGAACGTTATTAAAAACGAGTTTTTCACGAAGCCCGCCAACTGGCAGTGCGCCTGTTATATATTCTTTTTTTTCACCACAAAACCGTCCTGAAGCATGGGATTTTGAGATAAAAGAATCAAGATACCCGCGGGGTGAGATTCTGCCTTTTGTTATCCCCAGACCCACTTTCGCTGAGTCCGCACCTGTCGGGTATACCCAGATATATCCTCCGGGCGCGCAAAGTGCATCGAAAAAAATCTCACTTGTTTGCGATAATGTATGTATTCCTTTCATGTGATACTGGGCGCAGGTTGCAAATCGTTGTTTTCCCAAACCTAAAAGCGCGGCTGTTTTTGAAAAAACACCGTCTGTTCCAACGATTATTTTTCCGGAAGATTTCCCATCGCGGAATCTGACGCCTTCCGCTCCCATCCCGACAAGCGGTGAATTCCATTTAATGTCCGCGCCCGATTCCACGGCTTTCCTGGCAAGCTCCATATCAAATAACGGCCTGTCCACAACAAACCCGTTCAACTGGAAATCATGAAAAGATAAATCAGGGAAATACGTGCGCATTCTCGTTATTTTTGACTGGATAACCGACTCACCGGGCACCTCTATATTGATTGTACGGCTGATATAACCGGCGCACGGCGACCTGCACGCTGTGTTTTTTTCAAGCACAAGAACCCGATATCCTTCATTCGCAACCGTTTTTGCGGTTACCGACCCGGCAGGACCTGCGCCTGCCACGATCACATCATAATCAGCGGTATGTCCATTCATGAGAGTAATATTTCGGCAAGAGGTTCTTTGTAAGCATCTTTTCCTTTTTACTAAGAGTCCCGGGTTTTAACCCGACCATGAATCTTTCTTCAAATTTTTGTTTTATTATATCCTTTACTTCCTCCATATCGCGCTCTTCCCCGAGTTCCCGATCAAGCCAGGTAAGCCCTTCCCTGATTGATGCGATTTTCTTATCAAGGAATTTTTCCTCAGGAATGTTGGATATCCGAAGCATTTCCTCAATATCAAAATCAAGGAGCAGAGTGCCGTTCTGGAGGAGTTTTCCTTCCCACCGTGTCTGTGCGTTACCCGATATTTTTTTATTGTCCACAACGACATCGTTAATGGGCCGAAACGCCGCATTCAGGTCGTAATGAACAAGCGTGTCAATGAGGACGCCGCATATCTGTTTATAGGATTCGATGATATCGAGGGGGAACAATTCATTGTCTATCGTCCCGACAACGCCATAATTTATCTGCCTGCACCTGTCGTCCGAAAAGGCTATCCCGCCTCCGCTTATTCGCCGGGTGATGGTATAACCCTCGCACCGGGCGAGGTTTAATTCAACATCCGCCTTCTGGAAAAAACCGAGGATTATGGATTTTTTCGGCGTCCAGAAAAAGAAAGTATTACCTCCATCACCTTTCAATATGGCTTCATCCATTGCCATCATGTCGCGTATATCAACTAATCCGAAGTCAATGAAGCGCCACTCTTCCATACCTATCCCTCCAGCGCTTTCATTATGGATTCAGCGAAATCGGATGGCGACGTTCCCGGCGACTGGATATTTTCCTTTTTGTATGTTTCTTCTATATTTTTCCGGAGGGCTGTATGGTTTGCAGGGGTACCTTTTAATTGTTCAAGTATTATGAAGAGCGCTTCTTCAGGGAACATAAAAAAATCCCCTGAAATAGTTATATCCTTGATTATGCCGTTTTCCGAGGTAACGAATGACCTTATGAGTCCACCCCTGGATTTGTGAATGCCCTGTTTTGTCGCCATTGATATTGCTCCAGTTCCAGAAACATCCTGATTATATAAAAAAATATCATTATAGCTCAAAATGATGATTTCAGGATGAATAGCTGTAGATAAAAAAGCCAGTCTAAATGACAGCAAAATTCAGGTATATCATCAAATCAAAGTTTAGCGCCTTCGTTCCTCCAGGATATCCTGTGTGAACCAGAAAGCCCGCTTCTGAACCTCGGGCAAACATCAATACTGCAATCCTTTGTGAGTTTTCGCTTACATTCGGTCACAAGGCGCAATGGCAGTGTATCGGTCATCTCATAACCGGCAAATGAAGCAAATAATCCTTTACCGATAGCACAGCCTGATATGGGTTTCACGTTTTTAACTCCTATTATTGTATCCAGCGTATAGCAAATTACAGTGTTAATCATGATATTATATAACGCTTGCCTTTATGATTATTATGAGATTCCAATTTTAATTATTCTATAATATCCTGCAAACTTTTAAAGGATACACAAGAATTTGCTGCGATAACAAAAACAGTGCAATTGCGCATCGAAATCATAATATACAGATATTGCCTTTCGTATAGGGAATGATTATTGGAGCATCATCTTTTGCAGGGAGTTTTCCTGAATTGAAACATGTTGTTGAATCAATTGAGTTATACATTCCGAAACTGGTGTATATGAAGGAACAAAACTAATAAAAAGCAGGGTTAAAAAAATCAAGGATTTCCTTTCAACATGCGAGTTATCCACATCTATCCATGCCCCGTATTTCAGCGACGCTCCCAATTATCCGCATGAACTGGTTGTTGACACAGCGAAGTTAAATGATACCCAGGAAAGACTCCTCAAGGAGAGTATAACGATGGCTGATGAACTTGGTTCAAGTGTTGTGGTTATCCACCCCGGGAGGATGGATACGGACAGGAATAGGTCTTTTGACAGTATGGTGTCAGGATTATCCCGGATTGCACGGTTTGCGGAAGATAGGAATGTGATGCTCGGACTTGAAAACAAGGAAGGGACAGACCCGGAGAACCTGTGCTGCCTGGCATCTGAACTCATAAATGCCATAGAGCAAATAGGCTCACCGAACATGAGAGCAACATTCGATATAGGTCATGCAAACCTGACATGCGGAGGGGATGCGTCGAAACTGCGGGATTTTGCGCGTGAAATCAAGGAATATGTAATTCACGTCCATGTCCACGACAACGGCGGCATGCTGACTGAGAAGTACTGGGGAGACTTTCATGGAGCGCTGGGAACAGGTGGTATAGATTTTACCGTCCTCAAAGAGCTTGATTTTGATGGCGTCTATAATCTTGAAGTGTTTTCAATTGAGGATGTCAGGGCAGGGAGGAGGGTGCTTGAGGGGTTGATTTAGATGAGGAATTGGTTTATCTCCGAAATGGCATCAAAGCATTGAGAAAAGCCTTAAAAGATTTGCAATTTTTCTGTAGTTTATCAAAATCCAATTCGTTGGCGTACTTTGGAAGACTGCTTTTTACATACCCAAATTCAATTTTTAGCTTTTCAGAAGGCTTTGAGTTCTTCCATTTTAGATTTTTACTGATACATATCCACTCTTCAATCTCATATTCTGTCAGAATAATTTCGACGGGAGTTTCCAAGTCATCCGGCACATGACGTTCAATATTTGTGCGCCGATTTTCAGTTTTTTCAGGACCGTCAGAATCAAGCATGATTATTATCTTATCACATGAGGTATCGAAACTCTTTAAAATCCTGTCGAGTTTGAAATTACATAAAGGGCGCATAGGCTTTGAGCCTTTTACGGTTACGTTTCCAATCAGCTTTTTAGTCTTAAGCTGTGCGATTACATTCTTTAAAAATTCGGCGCCGTAATCATCTTCGGAGATTATTTTAATGTTCATGCCTGTTTTTCGGTTTTAAATAGGTCTCCGTAAATCCAGCCCTCGCTAAAAGTTATGCCTTTTTCTATCAGGAACTCCCTGATTTTTTCTGGGTCTTTTATACGTTTAAATTTGGATTCTCCCTGTTCTTTTTCGACAAGAATAATGTTACTTAGTTCTGTCATATCAACCACAACAGGCGAATGCGTGGTGATTATTGCCTGCGTGTCACCTATTCCGATTGTATCTAAAATAAGCTCCAATGTCGATGGATGCAGGGAGTTCTCAATTTCATCGATTATGAGGAGGGGCGGCTTTAAATAAATCGCTGTGAGTAGAGTTAAAATTTTATAGAATCCATCTGAGGTATTGGGTGGTAAAAGTTCAAGTCCATCCTCAAAGAATTTTATCATAACTCTGCCATCATCAGTAATATGAGGACGCACATCTATTTTTGGAAAAACCATTGAAAAGGGATTGTAAATTTCTTCAGGGATTTTACCTTCTTTGAGATAAATGGTATGATATACGCTTGCGATATTGGTTCCGTCTTCCTTAGGTGTTTCTTCTCTTCTGAAAGATTGAGGAACTTTCATCGAACGAATGTTTAGAGGATATAATATCAATAATTTATTAAAAATTGAAAGTATTGTCTCTAGAGAAATTATAAAAACCTGAGGAGTATAAAATTCATTTTTAGGGTGAGAGAGCGCAGGACATAAAATGTGAATGATTTCAGATTTTTCTTCTTTTTGTGTTCTTGGCTGCCTAATTGCAGAAAACACAAATTTCTTCGATGTTTTTTTTTCTGTAAGTTTGATCCCCCAACTCGAGAAAACATCCCCATTAATATATCCATCCAATAGCCTCTTATCCAAATCTGTTCTAAATTTTCTATCTTGTATTAATTTGATCTTATTCTTTCTTAATTTTACTTTGCCCCCATACTCTGTCTCGTAATCATCCAGATTTTTTGTTAAGTTAAGTATAAAATTTTTGTCGTGTTTAATCGTTATCCATTCACCTTCTTTATATATTTTTACATAATCCCTGACATCTAATATTTCTCGCAAAATCTGGAATTTTTGCCCTACTCCAGTAAAGTTTGTCTCAAAATAGATATCATAACCTTCAATATCAAAAAGTAGCCCAATAATTATAGGCAGTTCTTCGTTTCTCTGCCATACTACATTATCATAACCCCACCACTCTAAAAATGGAAAACTGTCTTTGCCCGAGTAAATCTTTTTCAAAAGCCTGAAGGCTTCAATCAAATTGGATTTCCCCGAAGCATTAGCCCCCACAATAACATTCATCTTACCGATATCGATTTCACAATCATGAAGGCTTTTGAAATTCTTAATAAAAACCTTTTTAAGAGACGCTTTCACCATCGAAGCATTATTTAAAGAACATACTATTTAAATTTTTGTAACCAAAAATAACAAAAACCAACAAAAGCCGCTTTGCTAATTCACATCTCCTTCCTCAGCTTCCCTATCCTGTCCCTTATCTCCGCCGCTTTTTCAAACTCAAGGTTTTTAGCAGCCCTGTGCATTTCAGCTTCCAACTCCACAATATAATTGAATATCTCCTCTTTTGAGGGCGCAGCTTCCTCGGTTATCGCTCGCGGCTCCACAGCTTTCCTGATGGTCTGCGGCGTGATATTATGCATCAACATTCCTTGAAGTCCTGCCTATTGTCTGCAAGAGCGAGCGGTCAGAGCGCAGGAAGCCTTCCTTGTCTGCATCAAGGATTGCCACAAGCGCAACCTCGGGCAGGTCAAGCCCCTCGCGCAGGAGGTTAATGCCTACAAGCACATCGAATTCGCCAAGCCGAAGCCCCCTTATAATCTCAATTCGCTCAAGCGTCTCTATCTCGGAATGCATGTACCTCGCCTTGATTCCTGCGCCGATGAGATATTCAGTCAGGTCTTCTGCCATCCTTTTTGTAAGCGTGGTGACAAGCACCCTGTATTTTTTTGCTGTTTTTGCATGGATTTCTGCCATCAAATCGTCTATCTGCCCCTGTACTGGTTTCACCACAATCTCCGGGTCCACAAGCCCGGTAGGCCTGATAATCTGTTCAACAACCTGTGCGCTTTGCCCTATTTCATAATCGGCGGGCGTTGCAGAAACATACATTATCTGGTTCACCCTGGTACTGAATTCATCAAAAGTCAGCGGGCGGTTATCATAAGCCGAAGGCATCCTGAAACCATAATCCACAAGCGATTCTTTCCTTGCATGGTCCCCCGCGTGCATTCCTCGAAGCTGCGGGAGCGTTACATGCGATTCATCTATAACGATGAGATAATCTTTCGGGAAATAATCAAGTAACGTGTACGGCGGCTCGCCGGCCCTTCGCCCGTCCATGTGGCAGCTGTAGTTCTCTATTCCCTGGCAGTACCCGATTTCCTTCATCATTTCGATATCGAATTTCGTTCGCTGCTCAAGGCGGGCGGCTTCAAGAATTTTACCCATGGATTTTAATTCATGGAGCCTGTCCCTGAGTTCAGCCTCGATTGACTCGATGGCAGCGTCTATTTTTTCCTGGGGCATCACGAAATGTTTTGCAGGGTATATAACCACAGCATCGTTCTCCTTCAGTGTTTTTCCTGTCAGGGTATCAAATTCGGAAATTTTATCGATTTCATCTCCGAAAAGTTCTATCCTGATACCGTTTGAAGCATATGACGGGAATACCTCGATTGTGTCCCCCCGCGCCCTGAATTTGCCGGTGCTGAAATCGAGGTCATTGCGTTCATACTGCATATCCACAAATCTTGAAAGTAAAACCCGCCGCTCAATATTCTCGCCTTTCTTAAGCAGGATGGACATTTCCTTCCATTCCTGCGGTGACCCGATGCCGTAAATGCATGATACGCTTGCAACCACAATCACGTCCCTGCGCTCAAACAGCGAGCGTGTGGCAGACAGGCGCATCCTGTTTATCTCCTCGTTGATTGATGCGTCCTTTTCGATATAGGTGTCAGTCTGCGGAATATACGCCTCGGGCTGGTAGTAATCGTAATAGCTCACAAAATATTCAACCGCATTTTCAGGAAAAAAAGCCCTGAACTCTGAATATAACTGCGCTGCAAGGGTCTTGTTGTGGGAAATAACAAGCGTGGGTCTCTGGATTTTATTTATCACATTCGCAACCGTGAAGGTCTTGCCCGAACCTGTCACTCCGAGCAGGGTCTGGTGCTTCATACCCTGCCCGAGACCGAAAACGAGTTTCTCTATCGCCTTCTCCTGGTCTCCTTTCGGTTCAAATCCGGAAACGAGTTTAAATGACAATGCTGCGCCTCACTGTTATACTTATGCGGGCTGAATCTATAAATATTTGACAGGAACTATGAAACAGAGGGAAAGGGGCGTAATCCGAAACTTCGGCATCATATTTTTAAAAAATCAGGAATTTAAATAAGACTACAGAAATCTTCAATCGTTATTTCCGCATCTCGCAATAATTTTCTGAGTAAACCTTTTCCCACAACCTTATGGTTTGGGATTGTGAGCGGCTTTTTGGAACTATCTGATTGATGCTTCATTCGGATGTGGCTGCCAGTCCGCCTTACCGTGACATATCCGAGTTTTCCAAATGCCTTTACTGCATCCTTGCCTGATACAACCGGCAGTTTCATACTTCTACTGCTACCGTGTGGAAACTGAATTCCTGGATATGTGCAATATCAGAGACTTCATCCTCGCTTTCTTCTTCAAGACACATCTCGATTACTTCGCGTATGTTTTTGAGCGCTTCGTCGAGGGTCTCTCCCTGGGTGTAACAGCTTTTTAAGAGAGGGCACTCCACCACATAAAATCCATCCTCGTCTTTTTCAACAATAATGGGTAGCGTGAGCTTCGTAGTTTTGGATTTCTTTGCCATAGTTGATTCAAACGCTATTCCGAGATTTAAGGATGTCGGAAAAACCGAGCTTGTCGCTATATGTTTGATTGGCAAATATATAATATTGTTAGATTAATTTGCGGCTGCCAACAGAAAATATGTTGCCTCCTGAGCAAAATTATTCACCGCAAAGCACGCAAAGGTGAGATTGAGAATGAACGGCGAACCCGATACGAACTCAGATTTAAATGTTCAACCATCCGGCGCGCGCCGATTGAAAACCGAGGCAACCTTTATTCAAGAGGCGCATCCATTAAAACAAGGATTGAAACCATCAAAGCACAAACATCGTGAACAGGAGATAACCGATAGTTATCATTATCACTGAATGCTTTAATCCCGAAAGGGCATTGCCTTCTCCCATTACTCCTGCAATCAGCCCCGAGCAAAAACCCTGTATCAGGGCGCCATGGAAAAACATGCGGTTATATACGTTCAATTTCTCCCTCGAGAGACTGAGAGGTACTGCCCCGCCACCGCTTGTTGACATTTTCTCCCCGGCCTTTACCATTTCTGCAAGGAATGTCGTAGATATTATATAAATAATACCTATGAATACAAGGAATGATATGTAAATAATTACAACGTAAATAAACATATTAGTCCTGCGCTCGTTCCTCAATTCCTGTTCCGCAGCAACATCCCTTGCCGCGACATTCAGCACTTCGCCTATATCCCCGCTTGACTCGTTGGCTTTTGTCAATAAAGTGACTGAACGCGATACAAGATGCGTCCTTACGCGGTTGGCAAACCTGACGAGCGCTTCATTTATTGCAAGTCCCCATTCAATATCATTCCAGATTTTCTTGATCTCCTTGCTTAAGCCGATATCCGAGCGCGTCATCAATTTGATGGAATCCCGAAGCGTCATACCCGTTTCATTGGTACTGGCAAGTTTTTTTAAGAAATCGGGTATCAACGACTGTATCCTGTCTTCCCTTCGCTTCTTGTATTCATGGAAAATCATAAGCGGAATAACCAAGATATAAATCATGAAAACTATCCTGTCGTCTATGTAATCCACAAAATCCGGCGCTTTCATGGCATTAAAAACCGAGATTAAAAGAAAGATAAGAGCAACCGGTCCTGTTATTATTAAAGAGTACATGGGCTTTTCCTTAAGCGGCTTTAAGGGGTCGTGAAGCATCTCTCTTATCCTGAGTGAGTTTCTTGACTTGACGAATTTGGAAAATACGGTCTTTTCATCAGTTTCAGGCACAACTATTTCACCGACAAAACTTTGAGTGGGCAGAAGCGGCGCTTCCCCCGTAGCCCCGGGCGTAATAATATCAACCATCACCACGAACATCAACGAACCTATCGGTATCACTGCATAAATTATCGCATATATCATTACCTGGCTGCCCGAACCCATTACCGACATCATCACGCCGAGAATTATAATAAAAAGGGGTCCTGCCACGAATGCCGTGACATAGGATTCTGCAATTAATCCAAGCGTTTCCAGGAATCCTTTCTGGTCAACCTTGGCCCTGTTTAGATATTGCTCTGATTTATCACGAAAGTAAGTGGAGATATTCCCGCCGCTGTCTATGACCGTGAGAAGATTATACATTAAATCCCTGAAATTCTCAGACGGAGTAATCTCACAGATGTTGTGAAGCGCGGTTCTCAAATCGTTTCCGAAATAATCCATATCCCTCACAACGACGTCCACTTCCCTTGCAACTTCGCCGTACGTATCCGTGCTTTTGCTCAAGGAACGTAATATCTCAATAACGTTCATGCCTCCCCTGCTCAGCGCATACATGAATGTGACTGCAAAGGGCAGGTTCCTATCGATTGCACCCTTCCTTTCCCCTGCCTTGAATCCGGGATAGACAAGAAAAAGCGCATACGTTATCCCGCTAAAAAGGATGGCAAGAAAAACAACTATGAAAATCGCAATCGCAAT
>JAPZAN010000114.1 GCA_027460605.1 Candidatus Methanoperedens sp. | reverse complement strand
CCTGTTAAGCCTCCTGAAGAACCCGCGAACCACCTGGATTAAGACAACATAGAGGGGAGCGACCTGTCCGCCAGGGCGGGTTTTTCCCTCCCGGATGGCTGATAATACAGCATCTTCTCCAGAATCTGCATCTATTTCTGTAAAACCAAGACCGATTGTTGAAAGGACATGGGAATCGCTTCCACCAATCTCAGGTTTTCCAAGGAAGCGCGCCATCTCTTTCGCTTTCGTATTTTCACCGAATATACATCTGGAATTGAAGGTCTCGATTGCATCCACATCCAGACCATCCACACTGCCAATGCTTCTTATTTTGAATGGATGCGCTGCTATTACCACGCCGCCTTTTTCACGGGCAATCCTGATAGTCTCCTCCGGCGTGAGGTTTGGCTGGATATTTTCTCTTATCCCCAGTACGAGCAGATGCCCTTTCGTTGTTGAAACTTCAACAGCCGGAAGTACAAGTAAAGGCAGGTTCAATTGAAAAGCGCGTTTCAGGGCATGAAGGCTTCCGGCAACTGTATTATGGTCGCATATCGCAATCCCATCAAGCCCTTTCTTCACCGCCTGTTTCAGGATATCATCAATTGAAAGGCTGCTGTCCGAAGAGTAGTTTGAATGGATGTGAAGGTCAAAACGCATTATGTTTATATTTCCCAAGATATTAAAAAACTTAACTCATGAGCTGACACCGGGTACGCAGAAAAAAAGCTTTTATTTAGCCTCAACGCAGAAATAGGTAATTTATTTAAAGACCCAATATCAACATCAAAAGGCAGATGACAAATATATGAGCCCAATAACCCGGACTGCCCCGCGATACGATATGCTTTTCAGCGGCGGTGAGTTCAACGGAACCCTCCTTGTCGGACCTGACCCGCTTGGGGCAGATTTTGACTACAGGGTATTCCTGGAGGCGAGGCGAATACTGAGAAAGATAGGCTTTCGTATGAATGACGGCAAACGCGGGTTCGAGGAATACCAGAAAAATTTCACTTATGATAACAAAAATATCAAAGCGCGCATACGACTTGTCCTCGGGCGCAATTATGACGGGAACCTGCAGGAATTCTGGCTGGAAACCCTGGTGCATGAAGATTTCATTTATCTGAAAACCCATGCGGGATACGGTCGGCATCTGAGCCTGAGTGATAATGTGCGTTACTTCACCGATGCCATGAAGGAAGGGTTTTTTCTTCCCGACAGAAAACCGTACCAGTTGTACTATCTTGACTGCTGCAAGAGTGAGATGTATTATAAGGATGTGTTCCGAAACTTTGTAGGAAGCGATGGTGTAGATCTTATTTTGCATAAATGGTTCTGTGATTACAAGATAATAGGACCGGTGATGGTGCTTATCGGGGAATTGATGGAAGGTTCGGATTTTGAGACCATTGTTTCGAAAATGAACGACGAATATGGAATCCCGCATTTTGATGTGGAAGATGACCCGGCGGATATGACGCTGGATAGGAATATGGTCACTTATTCTGTAGGCGAGAGGTAAAAATAGAACATTTATCATTACTGGAAACATTGATGACATATCAGCGAGATTTTGGAAAAAAGATACTATGGATATAAGATTTTATAAGAAGCCTGAAATGACAGCCCCTCGAATGCTGGTCGGCCTTCCAGGGATGGGTATGGTTGCAAGGACTACTGTTAATTATTTTATAGAATTCTTAAAGCCGGAATTGTTTGCGGATATTCCAGTGCCCTATCTGTCGCCTTCGATTGTTTTTTTTGAGAAGGGGCTGGTAGTACCCGTGGACAGGGATAAGAGCCCTTTCAAGTTCTACTATTCGCAGGAAAAGAATATCATACTGTTCTCTGGCGATATGCAAATTGGCTATATTGCAAAGGATAATGAACTCGCTGAAAAAATAATCGAAGCTGCGAAGCTTTGCGGGGTTGATACTGTTTATACGGTAATAGCAACGCAGGTAAAAAAATATGTCGAGGAGCCGCAGGTATTCGGGGTCGCAACATCACCTGAACTTCTGGAATTTTTAAAAAGTAAAGGGGTGGAGATAGCAGAAGGCAGCCTGCAAATAAGCGGGGTTAATGGACTTGTAATCGAATATGCAAAGCGCAATGGGATTA
>JAPZAN010000113.1 GCA_027460605.1 Candidatus Methanoperedens sp. | reverse complement strand
TGAAGGAAAAGAAAAGGGTTATTCAACTTTTGATGAATATGGCGATGTCATTCTATACAAACCACAAGGAAATGATGGCGTAACGCCAATTATCCACCGTGCTATATTTTTTGTCAGGGAAGGAGAACCAATGTGGCCCGGGGGACCGCCAGCGCCTTTTGCCGGATATATCACAAAAGGAGATAATCCAAAAACCAATCCCGCATATGACCAGCAGGGAAGTGTAAGCCCGCACATTCCAGTCAAACCTGAATGGGTGATAGGAGTGGCCAGATTCGACAGCATACCATTGCTTGGGTGCGTTCCAATGGCCTTACGCGGAACTTTTACGTGCTTTGAGAACAGGTGACTACAGAAGAGTTAGAAAATATACTGCTCTTAAAATGGTAATAAATGGTGAAGTATGCTCTGGAAAGTTTTAGGCAGCTCTGGCAATAACAATACTTCTGGCAGTGTCTATAACCGGAAGAAGGAGAAGGTGAATATGGGATTGGACATGTTATTATCAAGAAACATCAGATGGTGTAATATCAGAATAGTGGCTGGAATAGCGATACTGTGCCTCTTTTTGCTTTCGGGCAACGCAGGTGCCTCTCCACCTCCGGCAATCCTTAGTATAGACGGGAATGAACAGACCTCAGGGATTGGAACCAATTGCTGGAAGGTAGAAAATGAGACATTTTCATTATGTGCAGATTATGCGGGGATAATAACACCGGCAGAGCCTTTGATTACCAGGTCACCGTTCACAGCGATTTTACATCTCCCCCTTCAGGTACCCCCTGAAGAATTAGGATTTAGCGCTACCCGGGTCACGGATGATGATGAACTTAATAAGGCCTACGGTTTCCTGGTAAAGGTATATGATCCGGCAGCCGAAGTTACAACACAGGCAGCTACTGCAACCGAATCCGAAAAATCTACAACATCAAGCCCGAATGAGACACATAATATAATCCCCACCGAAAAGGCTGCAGGGTTTCAGTTTGCTCTGGCAATAACAATACTTCTGGCGGTATATGCATCCGGGCGGAAGAGAAGGTAAGAGGAGAGAAATGATATGGTATCAAGGAATAAAATTGCAGCAACGGCTATAATATTGCTATTACTATCAGTTCTGTTCAGCGGATGTATTGGAGAAAAGAATATCGCTCCGGCACCTGATTCAATACAGAAAGAAGCAGTAAATGTCTCATCCCAAAACTTAACCCAATCATCAAAGGAAGAAAATATACCAGACATTAAAATAACATCCTTCTCAAGCATTTATTTGCACGATAATAATGAAGATATTTATTTGTTCAGTTGGGAAAATGTGCCTGGAAACGAAAGTCACGGATTGCTGAATTATCTCAAGAACGATCTCCAAATTTCCTGGGTGGAAAATGCGCAAATCACCAAAGATGAGGAGAATAAAACTATCCGTGTTTTTACTAATGAAAACTCGATCGAGATAATGTTATCTAATGAGAGCGTACTCCTGAAAAGGGATAGAGGCTACGAAAGATACGATTTGTGGGTAAAAGAGGAAAATGGCACTCATGACGTATATAACAAAAAACGCGGGAATAAATATGATATTTCAGAAAGATATTATGCAGTGTATAATCTCTCAATAAAAAATAATGGTTCAAACACCATTGATTTTAAACTGAACGGACTGCATCTGCATGAAGGTGACCGGATATTCAATACTTCGACCCTTGAACCTTATGGCGGTTCAAGTTCATTAGAAGTATTGTATGACCTCGAAAAAGAAAATAAATTACAGGATGCGAGCCTGCTCCCCGGTCAAACTGTAAATGGAATAGTGGCTTTTCGCGTTAATTCACTGTATAATAAATCATTTTTACTGAAGTACAACACAATGACTGTAACCTCAGCATCTTTTGAGAAAAGCATCAAAGCCCTCGAAGCAGCAGAATATTTCAATTACTCCATGGCATCGGGTACCTCCATACCGTAATTGTCACTTTGGCGATGGAACGAAAGGTTCCTATGAACCAATATTTGATGATTTGAATGAAATCTCATGTGAAACCTGGGCGAACTGGGTAAACAGAAGTATTTTCGAAGTCTATAAAAAGTCTGACCTTGAGCGAATGCAAAAGTCGCAGATTATACCCACGACAGAGATGGTCTATGCATTAAGGGTCATACCTGAAAGGAATATAACAATGTCTCCTGTTACAAAACGGTTCGATTGGTCACATCTTTTTGTTACCGATGATTCAGGAGAGGAAATTATCAATACATCCAGAATTCAAGGAATGGCAGTTCTGAGCAACCAGACCTATACATTCAAGCCCGATTGGATGCTAAATTTTCCAGGGATGAATATTTCCAATGCTTCTGTAGTTCAGATTTCATTCAAAGCCAGTTATATTACTAAATTCCCTTTTTCGGGGATTATTGGGGAAACCGGCAGATTGAGTTATATTAACCAGGATGCCATATTAGATGATAAATTAAATATAATTGTGGTAAGATATTATCCAAGCCAGATGCATTTAGGATGAGGCGGTATGTTTTCCAAATTGGGACCTGAGTAAAGGAGATAAAAAATCATGAGCACAAAATTGATATTTGCCGCCGTGTTTACTTTAGGAATAACAGCCCTGTCACTCTTATTGCTTACAGGAAGCGCGGGTGCAGCTCCTGAAGGCTCTTCTTCTAACAGAACATACGCAGCCGGTGATCTGATCATGGCGCCGGATAAAATATTCCTCGACCCCTGGTATTACGGAGATTCACAGAACTGCATTAAAAATACGACCTTGCTCAAAGAGGGGTATATGCTTTCACTCGATAGCTTAAATTTTACAAGCATTCCAGCTAAAGATGGCATGTGGGGCAAGACAATTTGGATCGCAAATTTTTCCTTATATAAGAATGGTGAAGTTGTAAAAAGATCATATCTGACGCATGGTGATATTGTAAAAGAAATAAATTTGACCTACGGTAATATTTTCTATTATAATAAGACCATAGACGGCAAAGAATATACGATCATTGAAGCTAAACTTGATGCGATATTTCTTACAGAATCCTGCGGTACCGTATGGGTAATTCTCAGGCCATTTTATCAATATTCGGACGGGATTGGAACAGGTGAGCAGGAAATCCCCATCAGTAATGGAGAGACAACTGGAACATCAAAAACTCCGGCAACGAGCCCGACTGAAACTCACATGGTTAGCCCTGCCGGGAAGTCTGCCGGGTTTGAGGCGGTTCTGGCAATAACAATACTTCTGGCAGTGTATATAACCGGAAGAAGGAGATGGTGAATATGATAATGGACATGTTATTATCAAGAAACATCAGATGGTGTAATATCAGAATAGCGGCTGGAATAACGATGATGTCGCTCTTTTTGCTCGCAGGCAGCGCAGGCGCAACACCTGTAGAGGAGTGGAATAAGAAATTCGGAAGTACAGGTTACGATTCCGCTTCTTATGTCCGGCAGGCTACGGACGGAGGATATATCATATCAGGCCGTACCTGCCCGCATGATCCGTCTCAGTGCGGTCCCTGGCTCATCAAGACAGATGCACGAGGCAATGAAGAGTGGAATAGAACTTTCCTTGATGTAAACGGAGCTTCCTCTGTACAGCAAACAAAAGACGGGGGATATATTTTTTCAGGCTGGTCGCTCATCAGGATAGATAGAAACGGCAGCGAGCAGTGGGCCAGGAAATTCAGCGGGGGATATCTCAATTCTGTTCTGGAGACTTCGGATGGCGGGTATATCGGCGCCGGAAATATTCTGGAAGAACCGGGAAGCGACCATCCCGATGGCTGGCTCATCAAGGTGGATGCAAACGGAGAGGAGCAGTGGAATAGAAGTTTTTGGGGAGGAGGTTTTGGCTCGATTAAATCCGTTCTGCAGACCAAAGATGGTGGATATGCCCTTGCCGGATTGAAAGGTAAATACGGCGCTCTTCTTATTAAAGTAGATGAAGACGGAAACGAGCAGTGGAGCTGGACTTTCGGGGAATGGAACAGTACTTTAGCTAACTCTGTTGTTCAGGCAGATGACGGTGGTTATTTACTTGTTGGAACAATGGATGTACAGACTGGTCTTTTAGTTGTTGGAACAATGGATCTTGCTGCCATGTTTGTCAAAATATATGAGAATGGCAGCATGCAGTGGTGCAAAACCAGGAAATTTAAAGGAAAAGTTGCTGCTGTGCCTAATTCTGTCCAGCGAACTTCAGACCGCGGATACATCATCGCTGTAGAGGCGCATTCATACGGGGGGTATAATAAGGACAGCTGGCTGATAAAGACTGATGAAAACGGCAACGAGCAATGGAATATGACGTTTGGGGGAGAGCAGGATGACGAGGCGTTTTCCGTGCAGCAAACAGGAGACGGGAACTATATTGTTGCAGGTACCACTTCCTTTGGCGCTGGCAAAAGTTATGCATGGTTGAGAAAAGTTGGCGGAGAAAAAACCGAAATTGCAACTCCGACAGCAAGCCCGACTGAAACGCCAATCGCAACCCTAACCCAAACTCTGAGAGCAGTTTCAAATGAAACCCAAACCGTAACCCCTCTCGAAAAGGCTGCCGGGTTTGAGGTAGTTCTGGCAATAATTGCGCTTTCAACAGTATACGTATTCGGGTGGAAGAGAAGGTAAATAGGAGTAAAAGAGATAAGAAATACGAGGAATAAAATGAGATTTGCAGAAAAAATAATAGATACAACTACGAAAAATGCAGCAAAAAACATAGCAATAAAGAAAATAAGGAGGTGGTAGATTGCTGTTTACTATAGGGACTTTTTTAATTCTGCTTTTTGTAATTCTTGCAGTGGCCTTGTTTGTTCTATGGTTCTCGATGCTGATAGATTGCCTGAAGAGACCGGATGATAAGTTCGTATACGGTGGAAATAATGCCAGGCTTATCTGGATTCTGGTGATAATTTTCACAGGACTTATTGGAGCACTGATTTATTATTTCCTTATCAAGAAAACGGGTGAGGAAAAAAACGTGGAATAAAATGAACTATGAGACTGAAGACATAACTTCCGCAAAAATAAAAAACGTGGAATTTGTGCTGGGAAGCCGGGAATATGGGATAAAATACCTGAATGGAGATAAACTGCATAATAGCGCGCTGATTTTCATAGTTAATTTATAAAATCATTTAAATTTCAAAAAGCAAAAACCTTTAAATACCCATAGGCAAATAATAGATTGCTAATTTTCTCATTTTTAGTGATGAGGTATTTAAGAGGTATTTAAAATGGATAACATGGAATACAAAGGAACCACCACAATAGGGTTAGTTTGTGATAAAGGCGTAGTTTTGGCTACAGAGAGAAGAGCGACAATGGGACACTTTATTGCAAGTAAAGATGCAAAAAAAGTCTACCAGATAGATGACCTCATAGCAATGACCACAGCCGGCTCGGTAGGAGATGCACAAAGACTCGTAAAATGGATGCAGGTGGAATCAAAACTTTATAAAATGCGCAGGGAAGAGCCAATGACCGTGAAAGGAATAGTAAGCCTGCTTGCAAATATCTTAAGCGGTAATAGATATTACCCTTATTTTGTACAGCTTCTTGTAGGCGGGGTTGATAAAAACGGACCCGGCATATATTCACTTGACGCAGTGGGCGGAATAATCGAAGAGAAAAAGGCAGTGTCAACAGGCTCGGGTTCGCCAATGGCTTACGGCGTGCTTGAAGATAGATATATAGAAAAGATGCCGATTGATGAGGGGGTCGAACTTGCAATACGCGCATTGCACAATGCCATGAAGCGTGATTCTGCATCCGGCGATGGTATCAATGTAGTAAAAATCACTGCCGAGGGGTATATTGAGGTAGAAGACGCCGAGATTAAGAAATTGCGCGATACCTTTACATAATTTTTTAGTTTATTTTTTTGAATCCTGGAAGGAAAACAACGATGACAGTTGAAGAAGTATTAAATGATTTAAAACAGAAAATAAGGGGACACCTCCCCAAAGACATAACAATATCCGATGTGGATTTTGAGGGACCGGAGCTTGTCATATACACCGAAGAGCCCAGGAAATTCGCGGATAATGGCGATCTCATTAAGACCCTTGCAAAGGAATTGAGGAAACGGCTTGTGGTCAGGCCTGACCCGAAAGTCCTTGCCCAGCCTGAAGAAGCGATAACCGCAATTTCAAAGATCGTTCCACCCGAATCGATAATATCGAACCATTTTTTTGATGTTGATACCGGGGAAGTAATAATTGAAGCCGAGAAACCCGGACTCGTCATAGGCAGGCATGGCGAAACATTAAGAGAAATCACAAAAGAGATAGGATGGACGCCAAAAGTAGTGCGCACGCCTCCCATGAAATCAACTACGGTGAACAATATCCGCCAGTTCATGCGCGCCAATAAGGAAGAGAGAAAGGCGCTTCTTAAAACCATAGGCAGGAAGATTCACCGCGGTGTCTCGTCCAAGGACAAATGGGTGAGAATGACCACCCTGGGCGCATGCCGCGAAGTGGGACGCAGCTGCTTTTTACTGTCAACCCCTGAAACCAGGATATTGATAGACTGCGGGGTTAATGTCAGCGGGGAAGATAACGGGACGCCGTATCTTTACGTGCCAGAAGTGCATCCGATAAGCCAGATAGATGCCGTTATACTGACGCATGCACACCTTGACCACATAGGACTTGTGCCTTTGCTGTATAAATACGGTTTCGAAGGACCTGTTTACTGCACTCCGCCAACACGCGACCTGATGGCATTGCTGCAACTGGACTATATCGATGTGGCTGCCCGTGAAGGAAGGAAAATCCCATACGAATCAGCCATGATACGCGAGGTCCTGAAACATACCATCACACTCAACTACGGGGATGTCACGGATATCGGTCCTGATATGAAGCTCACATTCCATAATGCAGGCCATATCCTGGGCTCTTCTATCGCGCATTTCCATGTAGGCGACGGTCTGTACAATATTGCTTTTACCGGGGATTTCAAATATGAAAAAACGCGCCTGTTTGACCCGGCAGTCAATGACTACCCGCGCGTTGAAACGGTGGTAATGGAAGCGACATACGGCGGGTCAAGGGACATGCAGCCATCAAGAAAGGATGCAGAGCGGCATCTGCAGGAAATAGCGAAAGAGACCCTTGAAAACGGGGGAAATCTCCTTATCCCGACCTTTGCCGTGGGAAGAAGCCAGGAAGTCATGATTGTGCTGGAAGAAGCCATACGCAAAGGATATATTGGCGATGTTCCTGTCTATCTTGACGGCATGATATACGAAGCAACAGCAATTCATACCACGCATCCCGAATACCTGAATAATGAACTCAGGAACCAGATTTTCCATAAGGGCATGAATCCATTCCTTGCAAAATGTTTCGTTCAGGTGGATTCAAAAGAAAAACGCCAGAAAATCATAGATGGCCGCGAACCGTGTATTGTTCTTGCAACCTCGGGCATGATGAACGGCGGTCCGGTCATGGAATATTTAAAAGCATTCGGGCCTGAAGAAAAGAATACACTTGTTTTCGTAGGTTACCAGGCTGAAGGCACGCTTGGCAGGCGCATCCAGAAAGGCTGGAAGGAAATACCCATGCACGCCGGCGGAGGGAAGACGGAAACGGTAAAAATCAATATGCGAATAGACACAGTCGATGGATTCTCAGGTCATTCTGACAGGATGCAGCTTATGGAATTTGTCAGGAAGATGAGACCGAGGCCAGAACATATCATAACCCAGCACGGCGATGAGAAGAACTGCATGGACCTGGCAAGCTCGATTTACAGGAAGTTCAAGATTGAGACACGGGCGCCAATGAACCTTGAGACGATTAGGTTAGCTTAGGTTTCTCGCAGAACTGCGCTGCTGGTGAGAAATCTATATAGGCAAAAAACGCTATCGAGCCCTGTATCCTTCAAGTACGGGGTATAGGTGACTGAAGGCGATAGGTTTTCATGCTCGTAGAGGCGATTGTAAAACGGAACAACTTACTGCGAGGCTGAAAATCAGGCGCACATTGTTACCTGTTCGTTGCAAGCGCAAGCCTAAAATATCTTTGATTCCAATGCTATCTCTGGCGCAGGTGACTTCGCAGGGAATGGTAAGCCGTATGGTTAAAGGCTTACAGCGCACCTTCCACATAATGTGGCTATAGTCGCACCAACTTGAAGCCCTGAGCCCATATCTGTGAGAGTAGTGTGGAGAATATCTATGGAGAACGTTAAATCATGGGTAAACGTGTTGGTAGCTACATAGTATTTTTCTTGGTAATCATTGGCATTCTGACTATTTTTTCAGGATGCGTTGAAGAAAAGTCATCGCCTACAAAAGTACCTCAGGATATCTATGAGATTATCGATTCAATAGAACCGAAAACTAATGTAAAATTACCACCTTTATTTGGAGAGTTGGAACAGATTATAATTAATGATGAGCAAAGATTAGCTGATGATCCGACTGATTTATGGACTCGACTAGATTTAGCCTTCGTCTATCAAAAGACATTTCAATATCGGAAAGCTTTAGGGCACTACATTAAAGCAACACAACAAGCTCCCGACAAAGCTGATCCCTTTATTGGATTAGGGATGTTATACTATGACCTTGCTATGACTGATTATTATTCTAGAAACCTCAAAAACAGCTCTCCTATAACTGGTCTGATAGAGTATCATCCTGATGAAAAGACAAAGAAAATTCTCAAATTAGCTAAGGAAATGCTATTAATCTCCAAAGAAAAGGAACGACTTATAAGATCTGATGAAAATGGCGCTAACCTATTTAGTTTTCCTCCTGTTACAGCTGATGAATTTTTAGATATGATAAATTCCAAATTACAAACGGGATATATAGGTGATACCCTAACAAATGGTGAGGTGTCTGTTTGGCTTACCGATTTTAAATTGGGGGATTATGAACCATATTATGGTTATAATATTTACATGAATTTACACGTGAGGAATGAAGGTACGCATGTTAAAAAAATTTGGGTAATTCGTACGTACGTGATTGGTGCAGAAGGAGGAAGCGAGTCAAGGGAAGTTATATATAGGAAGGATATACCAGTTATATCTCTCGGACCGGGTGAAAGTACATCTTTTTATAATAGTTATCTTGGTAAGCTTATGACTCCTAATCCTAATAAAGTGGCGATTAGATTTTTCTTTGATTGGAATGACTATAATGAAAAATATTACGGTGTTGACCCTAGTATTATGATTCCAATGTAACATAACAATATTTATTAGTAAAGAGCGCTAGTATAATAATATGCCATTTTTAAGTACGCGCTCAAAACTAAAGTTGGATGAAAAGGAAATCGAATATCTGAATTCACTCAGCAAC
>JAPZAN010000112.1 GCA_027460605.1 Candidatus Methanoperedens sp. | reverse complement strand
TCCCTTCACGGTCAGGCACCCGAAGCTCAATTTCGCGGTCAAACCTGCCCGGGCGGCGAAGCGCCATATCAAGCGCCTCGGGGCGGTTTGTCGCGCCTATCACGATTACGTTCTTTCTTGATTTTAAGCCGTCCATTAATGAAAGAAGCTGCGCTACGACCCGGCGCTCAACCTCGCCCGTGACCTCGGCGCGTTTGGGGGCGATGCTGTCAATCTCATCGATGAAAATTATGGCAGGGGAATTTTTATCAGCTTCATCAAAAGCCTCGCGCAGCTTATGCTCGCTTTCCCCGTAATATTTTGACATGATTTCAGGGCCGTTTATAGTAATAAAATACGCATCGCTCTCATTTGCAACTGCTTTTGCAAGCATGGTTTTCCCAGTCCCGGGTGCGCCGTGGAGAAGAACTCCTTTTGGCGCGTCAATCCCGAGCCTGTTGAAGAGTTCAGGATGCCGGAGAGGCAATTCTATTATCTCCCTGATTTTAGTGAGAGCGGGCTTTATCCCGCCTAAGTCCTCGTACATTACTTCCGGGATTCCCTCCACAAGCTCAACTGCTTCAGGTAAAAGTTCTATTTCCGTGATATCTGTAATCGAATACATGCTCAAGCATCATATCCCCGCCAAAAGATTCCCTGGGGCGCCGCACACTGGTGGTTGAAATGATATCTCCTTTTGAAACAGTCCTGTTATGAAAAATCGACCTCAAACTTTCGCTGGGCGCATAGATATGAATATTCGCCGTAACGGGTGAAAGTATGACCTTTTTTGCTTCTTTCCATTCTGCTTTCCTGACCTCCACAAATTCCCCAAGGCTTGTTTTTGCGTTAGTCCGTATCAACCCGTCCATGCGGATGACATCGAGTCCCTCATCCTGGGGGTAAGACCTTCCCACCACAGCCGATGTCTGGCGTTCGCCTGTAATTTCAACAACGTCAAAAATATTGACGCCAATATCGTTCCTGAACTTCTCATCGATTCTTACGATTCCTTTCCCGACATCCCTCTGGTCTGCCTCTGACACTTTTAACCGCGCTGATTTTTCCATGATACCCCTATATTATATTCTGCCCTTATTTCATAAAAGTTTGCTTTCGTCCCGGTCCGACGGACACATATTCTATTTCCACGCCCATCAATTCTTCAAGCAATTCAATGTACAGCCTGGCATTTTCGGGAAGGTTTTGAAAACTTTCAGCCCCTGAAATATCCTCCTTCCATCCGGGCAGGTCAATGTATATGGGTTTGCAGCGGGCGATATCATCGGAAAGTTCAGGCGGGTAATCAAGCTGTTTTCCATCAATTTCATATCCTATGCATAGTTTCAAAGGGTTAAGCCCTGAAAGGACATCAAGTTTGGTGAGAGCCAAGCCGGTATAGCCGTTGAGGTTGATGGATTTCCCTGCAAGCGGAAGGTCAAACCAGCCGCATCTCCGGGGTCTTCCCGTGGTTGTGCCGAATTCCCGGCCTTTTTCACGCAGGTGCTCGCCGACTTCGTTTTTCTGCTCTGTGGGAAGAGGGCCTTCTCCAACGCGCGTAATATAAGCTTTGATGACGCCGATTACCTTATCCACTTTTTTCGGGCCGACTCCGAGCGATGCACAGGCGGAACCCGCGACAGTGCTTGATGATGTGACGAATTTTTGCGTGCCGTGTATGATATCAAGATGCGTTCCCTGCGCCCCTTCAGCAAGAATGTTTTTCCCGTGTTTTAATGCAAGATTTATCTCTTTTGATACGTCGGTGATATACGGTTTTAATTTCTTTCCGATTTCTATGTATTCATCGACCTCAGAGCGTGCAATTTTCATGTCTCCGCCCAGTTCTTTTATGGCATTTTCCTTTTGCGGGGCAATTTCCAGAAGCCGCTTCCTGAACCTGTTTTCATCCGCTATGTCTGCCATCTGTATCTCATCGCGTCCCACTTTATCGATATAAGCAAAACCGATTCCCCTGCTCGTTGTCCCGATTTTCACAGCGCGTTTTGATTCACGCAGGGTGTCAAGCGCCACATGATAGGGCATTATGATGCTTGTCTTTGCGTCTATACCGAGCCTGGATGGCGTCACTTCCACGCCATTTTCTGCAAGCATGGCTATTTCATCCATGAGAATCTTGGGGTTCATGACAGTGCCGGGGCCTATGAGCAGGCGGGCGTCGAAAAGCACTCCTGATGGGATGAGATGCAGTTTGTAGGTTTTTCCTTCAGCCACAACAGTATGCCCGGCGTTATCACCGCCCTGGAAGCGCGCCACAATATCGTATTGCGATGCCAGCATATCCACGATTTTGCCTTTGCCTTCGTCCCCGAACTGAGCGCCTGTGATTATGGTGAACATGTTATATCAGTCTCGTTTTAGCGGGAAATATGATAAGTTTATTTATTCATAAAGTGTTACGCCCTTTATGATGTCCTGCGTCACTCATCGGAGGGCGTGTTGGAGTATGCGAAGCATACCCCTTGTTTTTATAAAACTTTCCTAAAGTTTTTTCATATACTCCCTTAAAACCGTGGTCGCATAACTGCCTTTCTGCAAAGAGAACTCAAGCGTGACTTTAATCTTCCCAGCATTAACATCATCCTCTGCAACACTGAATTCAGGCTTGAAAGACAAAATAATCTCCCTGCGCAATCCTCTTGACGACAATTCAGGCATGGCAGGGACTTTGAAACCCTCAGGCTCGACATTTAACTCTCTCACCACAGCCCGCTCAATCTCACCCGGCGCGCCTTCTGCGAACTGGGTTTCATACCCCACAAGCGGCGCAGTGGCAAAAGCACGTCCCCTGTTAATGAGATTATTTATCCCATCCAGGTTATCCTTCGTGACCTTCTGGAGCCGCGAAGTATCAGGCAAACCCATTTCGTTCTTAAAACACACGATGTCCCCGTCATATGCCTCATGTATCGACAGCCCGGATGCAATCCGGCGGCTCAGGATAATATTGAAGATATAGGATTGGTACGCGTGCAGGAACATTGCCTGTAATTTCGGGGACAATTTTTTAAAAGCCCCTGTATAATCATCAGGATACGCAATCAGGTGGTTCATCATAGCCCTCTCGAACTGGAGACGCAAAGGGTACAGATTCAGTCCCTCTTTATAGTCGCCCGTATCCTGTACAAACCGGCGCGCTTTTTTAATTTCTTCTGATTCATCAGGAAAGGCTCTTGCTATATATGTAAGCGCCGCATCCCTGAAATTACCCCGCGCGATAGCTTCGCCCACCACATGCGTCACCGGGCGCAGCTCACCGAACCTCTGCACCCCAAAGAAATTCGGCGCGCCCCGCAGAAGCTCCTGCGTTATGGCTTTTACCCGTGAAAGTGTCTCATCCTGTGAAAGCCCGATATCTCGTATTGTTATTTTAAAGCGATTCCCCCAGAGGTCTCCGAGGCTTATTTTTTTATTTGAGCGGCCGAGTGACCTAAACTCCACATCCTTTAAACTGATGCGCGATAAATCCTCTTCGCTTATATCCCAGATACTTATTTTCTGTTTTGTGAGGGCGCGCTTATCCTTGGTCCCGGCCCAGCCGAACCTCTGCTGGCTTATCCTCAATATCCGCGCAAGGTCGTGGACAAGATGATGGATATCCCAGTTTTTTTTCGTGAGTTCTGCAATCAGGTAGTTCCCGTTTGCGGTTTCAATCCTGTTTGTGAGTTCCTCTACCTGGAAATCCTCGATTTGCTGCCGGATGACCCCGCCAATTCCCTGAGTTTTGGTATAGTATAAGCCGATGCCTATCGTATTATCCTGAACAATAATAACAACCCCCGTAAAAATGTATTGAATGAATCATAATCAGGTGCATATATATACATGATTAATATAACCCTATGCGCTTTTAGACATCAGCGGTTAATAACGGTGACAGATTGATTATCATACGAAAATTCCAGCCCCAGGATTTCCAGTGGGTCATTGATATTGAAAGGAAGGTCTTTAATGAGCATGACCCTTACCTTTATATGCAGTTTTATGAGACCTATCCTGAAACTTTTATTGTCGCTGAAATTAACGGTTTCGTGGTGGGCTACGTTGCAGGGTTCCTGGCAAAAGAGGGAGTAGGCCGCGTTTTTTCTCTTGCCGTACACCCCTCGTACCAGAATAGGAACGTGGGCGGTAGCCTTTTAAAAGAGATTATCGAGATTTTCCGAAGTATGGGAGTTGTCGAGATTATTCTTGAAGTGCGTTCGGGCAATGTTAAGGCAAGAAGATTCTATGCAAGGCATCGGTTCAGCCAGATTGGAATAAAAGAAAAATACTATAATGATGCTGAGAATGCATGTTTGATGAAACTTGAAATAAAATGATTATAAACTGTCTTTCTTGCCCACGTTTTTCAAAAAACCGACCCACCTGCGTGCATCATCGACTTTCTGTTTTATTTCATCTTTTGACTCTGTTAATCTGACCCTGCCGGCTTCGCAGTCCCTTAAATCCATGATAGCGCGGATGAAACTTGCAATCTCGTTGTATAATCGTTTTGCCTCCTCGCGTGTGAGAAGGGTTTTCGAAAGGACCTCCTCATCACGTTTTGCTTTTGTTTCAAGTAAATTCACAAGTTCCAGAAGGCGAGCTTTTTCCTGCTCCGAAAGCTCTTTTTTATGAATGCATCGCCAGATGAGTTCATGAAGTTTTATGTTTTTCCCATTCACCATAACTTCATCCGGAACTTTCTCGCCTACCCATATGAGATATCTATGCAGCCCGTTAAGTAAATGTTCCCGTTCTTCCAGGGAAATATAATCGTCAAGCTTAACCGATTCTTCCGTATTCATTATGCCTGGTCTATAATCCCTCAATATACCTTTCAGCAGAAACAGCGGCGATTGCCCCATCGCCTACTGCTGTAGCTATCTGGCGCAGGGGAGTGACCCTGCAGTCGCCGGCAGTGAAAATTCCCTTTGCCGAGGTTTCCATTTTATCATTTACTACAATAAAACCACGCTCGTCCTTTTTTACATTTGCAAATGCGGTGTTGGGAATAAGTCCTACATATATGAAAACCCCGTCTGTTTTTATTTCGGAGAGCACATTTGTCTTTACGTTCCTGATTATCACTTTCCCGACTACCTTCTCGCCTGCTATTTCTTCCACCACGGAATCCCAGACAAAGCTTATCCCTGAAAAAAAAGCCATCGCAGGTAGCGCAATACGAGACGCCTCTCCCTATTAAATTAAGCTCTCCTTTGGCACCTAATTTTTTAGGCGTGGTGCCCGTGGCTATTATCACGGTTTTTGTCTCAAAATCCCCTTCGTGTGTTTTCACGATTTTTGTTGCCCCCCTGTCTTCAATCCCGCTGACCTCAACCATACCTTTCATTTCAAGCCCGAATTTAAGGGCGTGTTCCTCGAATTTCCTCGCGAGGTCTCCACCGGAGATTTCAAGGAAACCCGGGAAGTTCTCCACAAGGTCTGTAACGATTATCTGCCCGCCAACTCCCATTTTTTCAAGCAGCAGCGCGTTCAACATTGCACGCTTTACGTATATTCCCGCTGTGAGGCCTGCGGGTCCGCCTCCGATAATAACAACATCATATACCATAATTTTTCATTCCTTGTGCTGTCATTTCTTGTATGGAGTATATATATTACGATGTTATTAGTGACGGGTGGTTACTTTTTTTCCAGCATCGCGCCCGATATATCAATAGTCTTGCGTGCAACCTCAATAGCATCTTTTCCCAGAAGCCTTATCATCGCCTCCTTCCCGACATCCCCTTTATCATAAATGATATCAGGAACCCTGCCCACCTTTTTTATAGCTTCAGCCACTCCCCATTCCATAGTTGAAACCCCTTCCGGTTCGTCTTTCCGCGAGAACGACGCGATGCGCAATCCAAGTTCTTTACATGCTGCAAGCGCCTCCTTGGAATAGCGGATATTCATCGCCGCTCTCATTGTGCCGTCAAACTGCATCGCTGTCAAGACAATCCTTGCTATATGGCTGCTTGCGCCGAAAGCTACACAACCTACAGCGTGAGGCGAACCTTTTAACCTCACAATCCTTCCGGAAACAGCAGCAACATCCGAAACCAGGGATGCATTTGATATCCCCATTGCGATATTGCATCCAACTTCAGGGATAAGTCCGGCTGCCATTTTATCTTCAATCTGCCCGACAGCTTCCTCCACATTCTTCAATACATTGTATCTTTCAGATTCTGCCAGTAAATACCCTAGCTGGTTCACAGGCGCAGCGCCGCCGCCAATTTTTTCACTTGCGGTTATTGCATGCTCAACAAATTTCTTGGCGCTTCGGGCGGCTTCAATAAGAGGTGTTCCTCTGGCAAGCTCTGCCGTGAGCGCGGCTGAGTGCGTGCAGCCTGAGCCATGGGTGCCTCCTTTCAATAATTTTCCTTTGATATGAGTGAATCCGTCATCTGCATAAAGAACATCGGTTCCCTGGAGATGTCCTCCTGTTACTATTACTGCTTTTGCGCCGAGTTCATGGATTTTCCTGGCAGCTTTTTCAGCACCTTTTATATCCTTTATTTTTAAGCCGGATAACCGCTCTGCCTCGAAAACATTCGGCGTTATTACCGAGGCAAGAGGTAAAAGTTCTTCAATTAAAACTGCAACTGCCTCGTCCCTGAGTAGTTTCCCCCCGGCCTCTGCCACCATTACCGGGTCGATGACGAGCGGAAGTTTATGCTTTTTTACCAGGCTTGCGACAGCTCTCACAATATCAGGCGAAGATAGCATCCCGGTTTTAACATAATCTATCCTGATATCGCTGACCACAGCATCGAACTGCTCCTTAATGAACTCCACAGGAATGTCAAAAGAATTCTTGACGCCTCTTGTGTTCTGGGCTGTAACAGAAGTGATTACACAGGTTCCATGAACGCCCAGCGCTGCAAATGTCTTTAAATCCGCTGCTACGCCTGCGCCTCCGCCTGAGTCCACACCTGCAATAGTTAATACTGTTTTCATCCTGCAAATAATGGTCAGCATATATTATAATAGTTCCAGTTAAAATGAAGTGAGTTCTTAAATTTATGATTGAACACATCAAAGCCTGGAATGGCGAATATAAAAGAAGTATATGGAAAGGACATTATTCACTTGAGCTTCTTGATTCCTCCTGTAAAACAGGGCGTTTGCTGGACGCGGGATGCGGGAGCGGAAAGTTCGCCATACCTTTGAGGATGCGCGGGTTTGATGTGGTTGCTGTGGATGTATCACTCAATGCTTTGAAAATGGCAGGAAAAAGCATCGCAAGCCGGAAACTTGATGTCGGGCTTCTGGCTGCAAATGTTTACCAGATGCCTTTTTCGGATTCATCTTTTGATGTTATCTGGTGTTACGGCGTCCTGCAGCATCTTTTATTGAAAGAAAGAGAGGCTGCGATAAGCGAATTCTGGCGGCTCTTGAGAAAAGGGGGGCTGTTGTTTATCGAGGTGCTTGGCGAAGAGGATATGCGGTTCGGTGGGAGCGAGGTGGAGCGCAATACTTTTTCCAGGAAAAATGGCATTGTATATCACTATTTTAGCAAGAGTGAATTGGAGGGGCTGTTGGGAAAGTTTTCATGTAATATTATTGAATCACGCAAAGAAAAGAGGTTTAGGGGGAAAAATTATACGAGGCATATGATTTCGGCAGTGGCGGAGAAACCCTAAATTAATAAAACGTCGGCTGAGGATACAATCTATACTTGCTCCAAGCCAGCGTGAGTTTGGCGGTGAGGGCGGCGCGAAATAATATGACACAAGGATGCTTATTTTATCTCCTCAAAAATTGTTTAAGAGTTTTCGAGTCTCTCTTTGCATCTTTAGCCGTCTAATCGGAAATGCGTTAGCTCATAATGTTAAACTTCTTGCTGTCTTCCTGCTTTTTTTGAGTTGCTCTTCAGTCACTTCAGGATAACCCAACTCTTTTACCAGTATCAGGACATCAAATGTGCTCACATCGAGAAGTTCCGCTGCTTTGCCGAGCGAGATTCTGCCTTTCTGGTACAGTTCCATCACGTAGTCTCTTGCACCCAAGTAAAGGAACTGCCTCAGTGCCGTAGACTTATCTACATGTTCTTCTTTTGTTCTTAGATTCGCAAGATCTATTACGTTTTTTGGTATTCTTAAAGGGTAAGATACTGCTTCCATATTCAATCCTCCAGATTTGCTTTTGCATTATTATAATTATTTTTGCTAACATAGGGTTTGAGTTTATTTAGTGCACCCATGGCTTCATCTTTTGAGATGAGCTTCAATTCAACCAGCCTTATTATCAAGGCGGCAGGGGTGATAAATGGTATATTGTTTTGCTCAAGCAGATTTAAAAATGCCCTGTCATCGCTTATGATTGCCCTGGCATTCGTGTTGAAAAAAAGATGCAATGATGACGCTTCACCTTTTCCAACGTCGCTATATTTTAAAATCCGCTGCGCCTGTTTATTGTTTTTTGCCTTTTCAACATTCAGACTGTACGCTAAACTATAAATCTCTTGCTAAAGCATTGCGCTGCTCGGCGGCGCCGTCGTTGAGCGTGCGGCTGTGCCGGCGGGAATTTGCAGAGGGGGGCGGTTTGTGAAGCAAAGAAATAAATATCTTCAGTATGCAGTTATAACTTGGTAAAAATATGACTGATAATAAAACAGAGTCTAATGCAAAGAAAAAGGAACAAGTTAGAGATATAAAAAATAAAGAAGATGGTGAGTGGCTACATTTCAAAGCTGGCAGAGAACTACGAAAATCGGAACTACCTGGAGTTGTCGAAACGGCCTCTCTTGGAGAAATAAAAAAACCCAAACCATCTAAGAGACCATAATTGGCTAGGGAAAGAGTGAAATTAACAAAATAAAAACCTGATATAAGTGAAAAATAATGAATATAGATTTACCTGCGGATTTTAATTACTCACCTAGTTTTCTAAGAGTAATTATTCCAGGAATATCATTCAGTATAGCTGTAATAATTGCACCACTCAGCGTTTATCTTTATTTTAGTAATCCCATATTATTTCTCAAAATAATTAATTCAGATAAACTTTCATTATCTGTCACTATGATTTCTATGAGCATATTAATTGGAATATTAATTAATTCATTAGAAAGACCTTTGATCCAATTTTTAGAAGGTTATGGTCTCCAAAACCTTTTACCTAAAAGTGTAATCAGCAGAATGCAAACTCATCAATATAAAGAATGTATGAAATTAATCGAAGATCGCAATTCTTTGATACAGTCTATAGGATTGAAGTCAAATATTCAAAAAGATAGACTTTATGAGAATATATATAACTATTATTCTATTTATCTGTATTATATATATCATGCAAAACTCGATGAAGGAGAAATTATGCAATCTCTAATGCCTACTACTTTTGGCAATATCTTTAGATCAATTGAAGTCTACCCAAATTGGAAATATGGTATGGATGGCGTTTTTTTCTGGCACAGATTAAAATACAATATTTCTGATCCAGAAAGCATTGATATAGATTATAAATATGCTTTTGTTAATATGTATACATATCTATGTATAACATTCGGTATTAGCTATCTTGTTTTTGAAATACTCTCAATTTTTTCCATTGGAAAAATCCTTGGTATAATATTTTCTGTTATAGCTTTGATTTTTTTGTTATTATCAATTTGGTCTTATAAAATATTATTAGATTCCGCAGTTAGCTATGGACATAGTATAAGGTCTATGTTTGATTTGCATAGAAAAGAGCTTTTAGAGAAATTCAACTTGAAATCGATAAAAATCGATCCTAACTCTGACGAAAAAGAAAAATGGAAACATATTAAGGAATATCTATATTATCCTACTGATTAATTTTTAATATGCTACAGTTTTTCTGACACATTTGCAATCTCAAAAATCAAACGAATCCCCTCAATAAATCAAAATTCAGTAAGATTACTATCCCAGCTTCCCCAGCAGCACTTCTCTCGCCGCCCTCGCATCCGCCCTCCCCTTTGTCTTCTTCATCACCGCGCCCACAAGCGAGTTGAGCGCCTTTTCCTTCCCGGCTTTATAGTCAGCTACAGCCTGCGGATTTTCCTTGATAGCTTCTTCCACCGCTGTTGATACGATATCCCCTTCAACTTTAAGCAGCCCCTTCTCCGCAACTATTTCATCAGGCGAGCCTCCTTTATCGAGAAGCGTCCTGATTATATCCACAGCGCCGTCCTCTGTTATTTTCTTGCTCACGAGAAGCTCCAGTATCGAAAGCATATCCTCTTTCTTAAAAGCATCAACCGTCAGGTCGCGGTAATTCAATTCACCTTTGAGCACCTCTATCCAAGCCACAGCTAATTTTGGATCTAACTTTTCTTTATACTCGTCCTTATAAGCTTTTAAAAAATCTTCAAAATAGTTAGCCCAAACTAGCTCACCAGTAAGTGATTTCGCCTGATCATCTTTTATCCCATATTGCTCCACAAAGCGCATCCGTCGTGCATCAGGCAATTCAGGCAATGTCTCTTTTATCGCAGGCGCCCAGCCCGATATCTTCAAAGGCACAAGGTCAGGCTCAGGGAAATAGCGGTAATCGTGCGCCTCTTCCTTTGAACGCATGGAGAGCGTAATCTCCCTCGCCTCGTCAAAATGGCGCGTCTCCAGCACCACAACGCCGCCGCGGCGCAGCACGTTCTTCTGCCGCACAATTTCATAGAGCAGCGCGCGCTCAGCGCCCTTGTGTGATGAGATGTTCTTTATCTCGGCGCGCTGCCCTCCCATTATCGAGATATTGGCGTCCACCCTCAACGCGCCTTCGAGGTTTCCGTCGAATACATCAAGGTATTCAAGTATGTTGCGCAGCTTGTCAAGATACCGCCGCGCCTCTTTCGGGCTTCGCATATCGGGATCGCTCACAACTTCAAGCAGCGCCATGCCCGAGCGGTTGTAATCGATGAGCGTGTATTTTGATTTGTCGATTGTTCCCTCATGCACGAGCCTGCCCGGGTCTTCTTCCATATGGGCGCGCGTGATACCCACCCTGTGTTCGCCGTCTTCGCCCTCTATCACAATATAGCCCCCGCTTGAAATCGGGAAATCATACTGCGTTATCTGGAATCCTTTCGGAAGGTCGGGGTAATAGTAATTCTTCCTGTAAAATTGCGTGTGCTCCTCTACCTTGCAGTTAAGCGCCAGTCCGACTTTTATGGCGGCTTCCACCGCTTTCTTATTAATGACTGGAAGAGCGCCGGGGAGCCCAAGACACACGGGGCATACATGCGAGTTCGGAGGGTCGTTATGATAATCTGTGGTGCATCCGCAGAACACCTTGGTCTTGAGTTTGTTTAACTGTACGTGGACTTCAAGCCCTATCATTACGCCATCTGGATTCTCGTACATCACAACCCCTCCGGCTGCTGTGTATGGAAATCCGTATTCTCTTCAAACGTGTAAGCGGTGCGCAGGATTGTAGCTTCGTCAAAGTGCTTCCCTATAACCTGCATACCGATGGGCAGCCCATGCGAAAAACCGCATGGCACTGATATTGAGGGGACGCCTGCAAGGTTTATGGGCACAGTATCCACATCCGCAAGATACAGAGACAGCGGGTCGTCTATTTTTTCACCCAGCCTGAATGCTGGATACGGCATCGTGGGCGCTATCAGTACATCCGCATCCTTAAATGCCAGTTCAAAATCCTGCTTGATAAGTGTCCGTACCTTCAGCGCCTTTAAGTAATACTTATCGTGATACCCGGCTGAGAGGGCGTAAGTGCCAAGGAGAATCCTCCTTTTAACCTCATCGCCAAAACCTGCTGCCCTCACCTGCGAGAATGTGGAATGCCAGTCGCTATCCTCAGCTCGAAGCCCGTATCTCATGCCGTCAAACCGTGCAAGGTTGGATGAAGCCTCACTCATGGCGATTATATAATAAGCGGACAGGGCATATTTTGTGTGGGGCATCTTTACCTCGATTCTGGTCGCGCCCAGGTCCTCAAGTTTTTGTATTGCATTCCAGACCGCCTTATTTACATTTTCATCAGTCCCTTCCCCGAAATATTCTTCAGGCACGCCGATCTTTAATCCACTCACATCGTTTTTAAGCGCAGATGAATAATTAACATCTTTATCAACAGATGTGGAATCACGGGCATCGTATCCTGCGATTACATCGAAAAGCATAGCAATATCGCGAACAGTCGTGGCAAATGGCCCTATCTGCTCAAGCGAGTTGGCATAGGATATAAGTCCGTAACGGGATATGACGCCATACGTTGGTTTTAGCCCGACCACGCCGCAGAATGATGCTGGACAGCGTACCGAGCCGCCTGTGTCAGAACCAAGAGCAAGAGGCGCTTCGCCTCCTGCCACCGCGGCTGCGCTCCCACCAGACGAACCGCCTGGAACCCTGTCCAAATCCCAGGGATTTCTCGTGGGGCCGTAGAAACTCGTCTCAGTCGAGGTGCCCATGGCGAACTCGTCCATGTTGGTCTTTCCGATAATAACGGCGCCTGCATCTTTTAGCCTCTCAATCACATGGGCATCGTATGGTGGGACGTAGCCTGTGAGAATCTTCGAGGCGCATGTTGTCAGGATGCCTTTTGTGGAAATATTGTCCTTGATTGCAACCGGTATGCCTGCAAGAGAACCATCATGCCCTTCCGAATCGATTTCTTTTGCGCACTTCCGGGCATTTTCCTTTGCGACGGTGATAAAAGCATTAAGCTTACTGCCTCCAATCCTTTCAAGATATTCGGCAACAATTTCTTCCGATGACCCTGCATGAATCCTCTCTTTCAATTCGTTGATTGTTGCCATTCACATCATCCTTGGCGCCTTAAAGAACCCATCCTGCTTCTTCGGGGCATTGGAAAGCGCTTCTTCCTGGGTGAGGGACTTTGCAGGTGCGTTTATTTCATCCTCCCTGAACACATTGTTAATTGGGAGTACATGATACGTCGGCTCAACGCCTTCCGTATCGACCTCGTCGAGTTCCCCGAAATAATCAAGAACCGAATTGAGCCTGGGCGTATATTTTTCCATATCTTCCTCGCTCAGTTCAAGGCGGGATAACCACGCTATGTGCTCAAGGTCTTTTTTTGCAATCATAATGCTTCCTGCAATCTGAATTAAATGTATTAAGCCTATCGGCTCATAAAATTAAATCCGTTTTTTATACTTTGCTTTTAAAAGGCTGACAGGGATAAAGGGAAAATGGTATGTTGTAGAAAAAACCTTTAACCCCACCCTTTACCCCACTAATTATACTTGACTCCAAGTTAATAAATCTTTTGGTTGACCTGTTTTGTTGTAGAGTACGGATATTATTTCGTTCGGCTTCTGATGAAGGATTCAATATTTATAGGAATCAACCTCTTCTATAGGTTTTTTATCTTTTTTGAGAGGTTCGTCTTTGACATCGACATCATGAAAATTTGTTTCATTTATCTCTTTTACTGCATCTTTTTCAGTTTCTGTTTTTTCGTTTTCCATTTTAAGCCTCAATTCTTCCATATGCCGTATTCTTTTCATGATAAGTTCAGAAGTTCCTATATCACGCCTGCTGTGAAGTTCGCCCTTAAGAGCAGAAAGACCTTCTTGCGCTTTCTTTTCCGCTTCCCCGATACTATCTGCAATACCAAGGACGGCAATGGCCCTGGAACCTGTAGTGTAGATTTTATTATCCTTTTCATATACGCTTGAATAGAAAAGAAGCGCATCCTTTACTTCTGCGATTTCTACAACAGAATCCTTCACCGGATTATCAGGATAGCCTGCAGGAACCGCATATTTGCATACTGTCGCTTTCTTCTTAAATCCGACCTTGATTATATCCAGCGTCCCCCCGACTATTGCAGCGCATATATCAAGAAAATCATTTTCAAGAATAGGGAGAACATTCATGGCTTCGGGGTCGCCAAAGCGCGCATTGAATTCGATGACGGAGATACCCTTTGCTGTCGCCATGAACTGGCCGTACAGGATGCCCTGATACGGCACACCTGTTTCTTTCTTTACGGCAAGAACAGTATCTTTCATTATTGTCTTTGCATCTGTGTAATCCGATTCCTTCATGAAAGGCAGGATATCTTTTGAATCATTGTATGAACCCATGCCGCCTGTATTGGGTCCTTTGTCTCCCTCATACGCACGCTTGTGGTCCTGGACCGAGGGCGCGTAAGCAAGGGTATTGCCGTCCACAAACGCCTGCACAGTGAATTCCTCGCCGATTAACCGCTCTTCAATGACAAGGTCATCATTTTTAAGGACTTCCCGAGCATAAACTTTGGCTCCATTTATGTCAAAATGGTCACCCATAACACGGACGCCTTTGCCACCTGTAAGACCTGCCGGCTTTATGACAACATCGCCAAGTTCATCAATAAATTCATCAGTGCCGCTCTCCCCTTTCCCGAACACTTTGAATCCCGGGCATCCTGGAATTTTGTATTTTTTCATGAATTCCCGCGTCCATGCTTTATCGAATTCGATTTGGGCAGCAAGCTTTCGCGGGCCGACAACTGGAATACCGGCATCCCAGAGCTGGTCAGAAATTCCGGCTGCAAGCGGGGCTTCGGGACCGATGACTGCGAGTTCGATTTTATTTTTGACTGCATAGTCAATTATCGAGGGTTCTGTCTCTTTTACAAGCAGAAAATCTTTGCATAAACGCGCTATTCCCGGGTTTTTCTTACTCATCGCTGCATAAAGTTCCGGGTTTTTCCGGCTTCGGGAAATAGCCTCTGCGATGGCGTGTTCGCGCCCTCCGCCGCCGACTAAAAGTACTTTCATAGGATATCCCAGAATGTGTTTAAAAATAAAAATGTTCTGGTCAATTTGAAGTTTTGATTGCCAGCGATATTGCAGATTCGTAATTCCATCTGGTGCGATTTGGCGTGTTAAGTATTATA
>JAPZAN010000111.1 GCA_027460605.1 Candidatus Methanoperedens sp. | reverse complement strand
AATGTGCCGGTGTATCCGTATTTTTTGCCTTCTCTAAAAACTCTAATATCTTTTGTTCCAGAGACCCTTTATCTGATGCTTTTACTCCCTTTTTGATTTCATCCATTGAAAGGGGCATATATTTTAACATGCGGTGATGCTTTATAAGAATAACTATACTACATACTATGTGCATTTCTTCAAAGTTTTTTAGCAAGGCTAAAACCAGAATACTTTTCATCAACACATTAACAAAAGGCTTAAATGCAACAAAACCATTAATGCGAATCCCCAAAAGTCCGGATAGTGTAGCGGCCTATCATGGAGGCCTGTCGAGTCTCCGACCCGGGTTCAAATCCCGGTCCGGACGTTTATTTTTTTGCTAATCCAGAATCAAATTTATACCTTGCCTGCATAAAGTGTGAACATATGGAAGTCAAAGTCATTAGAAGCCCTGACAGAAAAAAGACCATTCAGGCCAAGATGGTCGGAGAAACTCTTATAGTGTACCTGCCTCTCGGAATGCACCGTGAAGAGGAAAGAAAACTCATAGAGAAGATGAAACAAAAGCTCGAGAAAAAGAAGCTCAAGAGGCATATCAATAAAGATGATTATCTGAAGAAGCGATTTGATGAGTTTAACAATAACTATTTCCAGGGCAAGCTAAAGGTGAATTCCATCGAATTTGTTACCAACCAGGAAACAAAAAACGGAAGCTGCACACCTGCCAACGGCACTATTCGAATATCTCATAAGCTTCTTGACATGCCAAGATGGGTTCTTGACTATGTAATCATGCATGAGATGACACATCTGATGCATCCTGACCATTCAAAAGCTTTCTGGGAAAAGGCTGGAGAGTTCAAATATACCGAGAGGGCAAGAGGGTTCTTAATTGCTAAAGGCATGGAGGAGGAAGAGACTGAAAGCAAAAGCGGTGATGCATGATGTCCGGAAGAAATCAGGTACACAATTATGGCATTTGATTTTTGCGGAGGGGTTTGGAACGTTCAGTAGTTACGCTTTTCAAAATCACAAATTATATTACTTCATCCTCTAATTTTAGTAACCCATGAGAAACCTTTAAGAAAGGTTTATCAAACGAAGGGGTATGCTTTGCATACCCCAACACTACGCAAGCTGGAGTGTCGGCTTATGAGTACCGAGAAATCAAGAAAATTATTCGAAGAGGCAAAAAAAGTCCTTCCTGGAGGCGTGAGCAGCCCTGTCCGGGCAATCAAGCCATATCCATTTTACACGAAACGCGCAAACGGCTCAAAAATAACAGATATCGACGGCAACGAGTACATCGATTATGTCATGGGGTACGGCCCGCTGCTTCTTGGCCATAACCATCCCGCCATTAAAGAGGCTGTGATAAAACAGCTCCCGGACGGCTGGCTGTACGGCACGCCAACCGAACTTGAAGTAACGCTTGCAAAAGAGATAATCAAACTGTATCCGAGCATCGGTATGGTGCGCTTTGTCTCAACCGGGACAGAAGCCACAATGGGGGCGCTGCGGGCTGCAAGAGGATTCACAGGGAAGAACAAGTTCATCAAAATCGAGGGCGGGTTCCACGGCGCCCATGAAGCGGTGCTTGTAAAAGCAGGCTCAGGGGCAACCACGCTCGGAACTCCCGATTCAGCCGGTGTCCCAAAGGATTTCACGAAAAATACGCTGCAAGTGCCTTTTAATGATATCGAGGCAATGACCGCTGCAATAGATGCGTATAAAGATGACGTGGCTGCGGTTATAATCGAGCCGGTTCTTGGCAATATAGGACCGATACTTCCGAAAGAAGGCTACTTAAAAGAAGTCCGAGCCGTAACGCGTGAGAATAACGTGGTTCTGATTTTCGATGAGGTCATCACAGGCTTCCGTCTTGCCATGGGCGGCGCGCAGGAATATTACGGTGTTACGCCCGACATGACCACGCTTGGGAAAATACTCGGCGGCGGGTTTCACATTGGCGTGATAGGAGGAAAACGTGAAATCATGGAAAATATCTCTCCCGCAGGAGCGGTGTACCAGGCCGGCACTTTCAATGGAAGCCCCGTATCCATGACAGCAGGACTTGCTATCATTAAAACCTTGCGAAATGAAAAAGTCCACGAGAAAGTGAATAAAGCCGGGGATTCCATGCGCTCCGGTCTATCTGATGTAATCAGCGACCTCGGTCTTGATTACAGCGTAAGCGGCATCGGGAGCATGTTCAAAGTGTTCTTCGGCGATATGCCGTACAATTACCAGGATGCGTTAAAATGCGATAAAGAAAAGTTCAATATGTTCTTTAAGAAAATGCTTGCTGACGGCATCTTCCTCCCGCCGTCGCAATACGAGACCAACTTCTTATCGCTTGCCCATTCACAGGACGATATAGATAAGACCATAGAGGCTTATCGAAGGAATTTGAAATGAAGCTTTCAGGGAAAATGCCGCTTCGGATAGGAACGAGGGGCAGCAAACTTGCGCTTGCCCAGGCAAACCTTGTTTCAGGACTTCTTTTAAAAAACGGCGTTAAAACCGAAATAAAAATCATAAAGACGTGCGGTGATACCTTCACAGACAGGCCGCTTCATGAAGTGCAGGGATTCGGTGTTTTCGTACGGGAGATAGATGACTCGATGCTGGCAGGTGATATTGATATCGCGGTGCACAGCATGAAAGACGTTCCCACGGAACGTCCGCCGGAACTTACGATTGCGGCTGTGATGAAACGCGACTCACCATATGATTTCCTGCTCACGCGCGACGGCGCCAAATTGAAAGACCTGCCGGCCGGTGCAACCATAGGAACCACGAGCCTGCGGCGCCGCGCACAGCTTATGCGATTCCGCAATGACCTTATCATAAAAGAACTACGTGGAAATATCGATACGCGCCTTCGCAAACTAAAGGAAGGGCAGTACGATGGCATATTCCTTGCAGAAGCGGGTCTTGAGAGGATGAAATGGGATATTCCGGGCGAACGCCTGAATCCGGATGATTTCGTTCCGTCCGCAAACCAGGGGACAGTGGTCATAGTCACGAAAAAAGATTCGGAAGCAGAGCGCGCTGCAAAAGCGCTGGATAATGAAAAAACACGGATTGAAACAAGGATAGAGCGCATCATTATCGGTATTCTTGGGGGTGGCTGCCTTGTGCCGATAGGTGCTTTTGCACAAACTGAAGGTGATAAGATTCATGTTCGCTGCGAGGTTCTCTCTGTGGATGGAAAACGCTGCGTAAAAATAGATGAATTTATAAACCCTGCCGAATATGAGCAGAAAGCTCTGAGCATCGGGAACGAGTTGAAGCGAAAAGGTGGAGGAGAACTCGTTGAAGAAGCAGTGAAAATGTTCACAGCAAAAAGAGGAAAATATGACCGGGAAAGTTTATCTTGTGGGCTCAGGTCCTGGTGACCCCGAGCTTTTGACGATAAAGGCAAAAAGGCTTATAGAGAGCGCAGAGGTTATCCTTTACGACCAGCTGCCCGGAGAGGCGATTCTTAATATGCTACCCGAATCCGCAGAAAAAATCGATGTGGGGAAATATGCAGGTGACCACAAGCTTTCACAGTGGCAGATAAATGAATTGCTGGTCAAGCGGGCAAAGGAAGGAAAAATTGTAGTGCGGCTTAAAGGGGGAGACCCTTATCTTTTCGGGCGCGGGGGCGAGGAAGCCCAGACGCTTGCGCAGGAGGGTATTGAGGTCGAGATTGTGCCTGGTATCACCTCGGCAATCGCGGTTCCGGCTTACGCGGGAATTCCGATAACGCATCGCGATTATGCTTCTATGGTCACTTTTATCACAGGGCATGAAGACCCTGAAAAAGAAGATACAGCCCTTGACTGGGAACTGCTGGCGCGGTTTAAAGGGACGCTTGTTATCCTTATGGGCGTCAGCATGCTTCCGCGCAATGTAAAGGAACTGGTAAAACACGGGAAATCCATCGATACGCCTGTGGCTGTCATCGAAAGGGGAACGCGACCCGACCAGCGCGTCACTATCGGGACGCTGGCGGATATCGTGGGACTGTGCAAACAGCGAAAAGTAAAGGCACCCGCAATAACCGTTATAGGCGATGTGGTAAAACTTCATCATGAATTAGCTCGTTAAGATTGCGATGAAAGTAATTGCCATTATGAGACCTGCCGGGTATCTGGCCGGGTCGGTCAAACTCGCAAATTCAATTGGATTTGATACGATTACAGCGCCCATGATTGATGTGGTGGATAAAACCGATGCCAATTTTAAGGGGTTTGTGGAGAGGGTCATGGGTGGAAAGGTGGACTACGTGATATTCACAAGCGCAAATGGCGTGGAGTTCACGCTTTTAAAACTGGATGAGCCGGATGAGTTTATCGAACAGCTCAATAAGACGCATGTGGTCGCAATCGGTCCGAAGACCAAAAAAGCCCTTCAAAAAAACGGGATACAGGTAAGTATTGTTCCGGAATCTTTCAGTTCGCACGGGCTTGTTGAGCAAATGAGCGGAATTGAAGGGGCAGTAATCGAGATTGCCCGGAGCAGCCACGGCGCGCCTGAACTTGTCGATGGACTCCTGAAAAAGGGCGCGGTTGTTCATGAGACACAGGTGTACCAGTTAATAAGCCCGAGGGATGAAAGGCACAAAAGGCTTATGGAGCGGGCACTTGCCGGGGAAATTGACATATTCGCGTTCACAAGCTCGATGATGGCAAGGAATTTCATGGCGCTTGCGGATGAAATGGAAGTGAAGGACGAGCTTGTCAGGATAATGAATGAAAAGACAGTTGCAGCAATTGGCAAGCCCACAGCTGATACTTTATCAGGTTTCGGGATAGAAGTAAAGGTAATACCGAAACACTATACGTTTGAGGAACTGCTTCAGGAATGCAAAAAACATGATTGTTAAATCCTGATGTAAATTACGCGAAAATATGAAACCCCAACCCCGTTTTCTCCCCATGTCCCTGCGTGAAGCCGCAGAGCTTGGAATCCAAGAATTCGACATAATCCTCGTAACAGGTGATGCCTACGTCGACCATCCCTCATTCGGCGCCGCGGTCATCGGGCGCGTGCTCTGGGATGCAGGCTACACCGTGGGCATCATAGCCCAGCCAGACTGGAAGAGCGATGCAGATTTTAAGAAATTAGGGAAGCCTCGGTTGTTCTTCGGTGTTACCTCAGGGAACGTGGATTCCATGGTGAATAATTATACTCCGAACCTGAAAGTACGAAGCGATGATGTTTATTCACCAGCAGGAAAAGGAGGACTTAGACCAAACCGCGCTGCTATTGTCTATTCGGACAAAATTCATTCGATTTTCCCTGAAACCCCGATAGTCCTTGGAGGCATTGAGGCAAGCCTGCGCCGGTTTGCGCATTATGATTACTGGCAGGATTCGGTGCGCCAGTCCATTCTTGCGGATGCGCCGGCGGATATGCTGGTGTTCGGGATGGGTGAAAGGCAGGTGGTCGAGATTGCGTCGCGATTATCAAAAGGCGAGGACATAAAAAACGTAACCAATATTCCCGGCACGGCAATCAAAATGGAAATAAGTAAGTGGCGCTCGATAGGGCATGAGGATTATGTGGAGATACCGTCTTTTAACGATGTCTCAAATGACAAAAAGCTTTACGCCGAAGCATTCAAACTCCATTACCTGGAGCAAGACCCGGTACACGGAAGACCTGTAGCGCAGCCGCATCCGAAAACAGTAATTATCCAGAATAAGCCTGCCATGCCTTTAACCACTGCGGAACTTGATCATGTATATGAACTCCCATACTCAAGAAAAGCCCATCCTTCCTATAAAAAACCCATACCTGCGCTCGCTCCTGTTAAGTTTTCGATAGTGAGCCACCGCGGATGCTTCGCAGCCTGCTCTTTTTGCGCCCTGACGCACCATCAGGGAAGGATAGTGCAGAGCCGCAGTATAGAATCTATCGTGCGCGAGGTAAAAAGAATGACAAATATGGCGGATTTCAAAGGCATCGTGCAGGACGTGGGAGGACCGACTGCCAACATGTATTCGCTGCATTGCGAGCGCTGGGAGACGCAGGGCGCATGTACGGATAAAATATGCACTTTTTGCAAGAGCCTTGATGCAAGTCATGAAAAACAGATTGAACTTCTGCGGCGCCTGCGTGAGATTCCGGGCGTTAAAAAAGTATTCATCGGCTCAGGTATTCGTTACGACCTCGTATTGGCGGATTCATCCGGTTATCTCCCAGAGCTTTGCGAACACCATGTGAGCGGGCATCTTAAGGTTGCGCCTGAGCACATAACGCAGCATGTTCTTGATATTATGCACAAGCCTTCCAAAGAAGTGTTTGAGGAATTCAAAATGAAGTTTGACGCCTTGAACAAGGAACTCGGGAAAAAGCAGTACATTCTTCCGTATTTCATGTCCGGGCATCCCGGCTGTACTGTGGAGGATATGATTGAACTTGCTGAGTACATACGCGACAATAATCTTTATACAGAGCAGGTGCAGGATTTCACGCCAACGCCGATGACAGCCTCGACGTGCATGTATTATACCGGAATCAATCCTTTTACTATGGAAAATGTGCATGTGGCGAAAGGGAGGGAGAAAAGGATACAGCGCGCCTTGCTGCAGTATAAGGATGAAAGGAATTATGGGTTTGTGTATGAAGGGCTGAAGATAGCGGGGCGGGAGGAACTGATCGGGGAAGGGCGGAAGTGCTTGATAGGGAGAAGGAAAAGGGAGAGTTTTGAACAGGGGAGTTTAAATAAGTTAAAATCCAAATAAACGCTACTTATTTATGGGAAAGATTTTAGTTTTATCTATTGGGATTAATAGTTATCCTAAATTACCAGAAAAATCTCAATTGAATTATTGTGTGAATGATGCAAAAATTATTCATGATAAATATTCACAATTTAACTGCGAATATCAAAATTTATTACTTGACCAAAATGCAACTCGTACTGATATTCTAAAAGGAATTGCAGATATTGAACGCAAAGCACGGGATGAGGATTATGTCATTTTTAATTTCGCAGGACATGGCTTTACTACTGCATCAGACCCTCAAACCATAAGTTCAAACAATAGTTTTATTTGTCCTTATGATTTCGAAGCCGATTACTGGGAACAAACGGCAATTAATCTTTCAACACTTAATGTGGCGATTAATCAAATAAAAGCTAATTCAAAGTTGATAATTTTCGATGCATGTCATAGTGGCGGTGCATTAAGACGTAAATTACCTGATTCAAAATTAAGAGAAATAAAAATAGATAAACTGATTGATATCATTGGCAGAAATAAAGGAACTGGCTTTCTTACTGCATGCGATTCTGATGAAGAGGCACAAGAAGATGAGGAAATACAACACGGGGTTTTTACCCACAATCTAATAAATACTTTAGAAGAGACTAATTCAGAAGATTATTTAGTACCTTTTAATGAGGTATACAAGCAAGTATTAGAGAAAGTTAGAAAAGCAACAAAAAACGAACAAAATCCTCAAGCAAAAAGTAGTGATGACAAGTTTAAAATTTTGACAATTCATAAAACTGAACCAACAGGAAAGAAGAACATTAAACTTGATACTTCAATAGTGCCTACATCAAAAATATATCAACCATCTGAGTATTATTTACCAGAAGATTTGGATGATTTTGAGAAAAAAGTTATTCAATTAATTCAAGAAAGCCGTTTTATTGAAATAGATAAATTATTTAAGGAATCAATAAATAAAATATTTAAGAAAATTTCAGTGCCTGAAGTTTCTTTATCTGCTAAACCAGATGATGCTATACCATATTATGAATCTTGTAGAGAATATCTAAAACCATTGCTTATTTTATTCAACTATGTTCTTGAGTATTCTGAACAAAAATACATTGTAGAGAATCTTGAATATATATTCCAATTTGAATCACTTATCCATGGGAAAAGTGGAACTACTGCAATAATAGAAATTCCGATGACTCTTACCTCTGAAATAATTTTTAAAATAATGCCTACAGCTTACAAAAAGAGACAGCTAAAAATTCTAAAAAAATTAATTAATCATACAATCAATTATTATGGGATTTCAAGACCTCTAATTTATCATCCAAGAATCTGGCATCCAGAGCTTTTTAAAGGATCTGGGGTCTCCTTTGTTAAATATTTATTTCCAGAAGAAAATATCAAAAACGATCTCACTTTAAATTGTAGCATAAAGAATCTCAACGAGATTACTTTTTTATTTGACTGTTATTCTGCGACGTTTGATAAAGAGTATTGGGGATCTTTTCCAACTTATTTGATATTTGAAGACACAACCACTCTAAGAAGAATATTTTCAGAATTATCTAACCCTGATTATATATCGTTTATAGAAAATTTGTTCTCAATTAATATCAGAGATTTTCTTACTTTAGTCATAAAACGTCAAAAGCAACTTTTGGAATATCGGGATGTAAGTTTTGAAATAAAACAATCAATAGAAGAGTATGTCGCAAAGTTCGAGGAGTTTATTTCCACTATACCAATTTAACTCTATCATTTCCTGAAATAATTTCCTCATTCATAACTTCTTTTACCTTTTGCACAGTTTTCATAAAATTCACCAACCAAACATCTTAAAAGCAAAACCTAGCCAAACTTCAGGAGGCATCTTCCTCATAAAAGCCTCATT
>JAPZAN010000110.1 GCA_027460605.1 Candidatus Methanoperedens sp. | reverse complement strand
TAGTCCTTGACGTGCCCGGTGGAACACTGAACGTACCGGCTACCACTCCGGCACCTGCCGCCTCTCCGAAACTTTGACCGTAAACGTGTATGCCGCTGGGTACACTGATGCGTGCGTCTACATTAAGCGTAACATCGTTTAAAGACGGATTATTCATAAACAATTCCACAATTCCATCCTGGTTGGCTTCTATCACTTCGGTTACCGGTCTTAGCGTAACGGACGGACCCACGCGGAATTTCCCGGTCGTTGCCGCGACTGTGGCTGTGGGGGCAACGGTAGTGGCTACCACCGTAGGCGCTGCTGTGACTGTAGGCGCAACGGTAGTTGCTACCGCCGTAGGCGTTGTTGTTGCTGTTGTTGTTTGGTTTGGTGTTGTTTCATTTAGTGATAGCGCTGGGCTTGCCAGAATCACAAAAATTAACAAATTCACAAATAAGAGTTTAAATGTTTTCATCGATAAAACCTCCATACTTAAATTATAATGATTGTTACATATACTTTTCTAATCCATTTGGAAGATACCTATAAATATCCATCCAAACCAGCTTGCTACTATGACCGATTACTGGGGCATTCCCGAGCGGGAATATGAACTTTCCCTCCTGCAATTCGCCAGGAAACAATTAGCAGGGACGGGTTATTCGGTTATTGGTGAAAAGGTGGAGGTATGCAGCGGGGCGGGGGCAATGACGCTGACCGCCATTTTAAAAACAGGGGATTCGTTGTTCGGGCTGTATCTCCATGACGGGCCGAAGCAGCGGAAAACCAGAGGTCCCCCAATTATAAGAGCTCTGCGGCTATTGCCTGAAATGAAAAAAGCAGAGGATTTAAGATATTTCGTAATAACACACCAGGATGATTTTTATACGATTCTGTCGCCTGAAAATCCAGCCTCCAGGGAAATGATAGAGGCTGATATAAGAAAAATCTACGCTTATCTTTACAGCTCAAAGATAAAAGACCTTTATGAAGCTGATTTAAGCAGCGCCGCTGATGTTTTGCGGACCAGGCTTCGGAAGGAAGGTCAATAAAAAGCAAGCTTTACACGGATTTTATCGCCCAAAGATATGGGTTTATCGCCGTATTTTCCGGGGATTACTTTGATTCCCGGTTCTTTTAAAGACAGGCAAAAGGCAATGCCCGAGCATTTTACCTCAGAATCGCCTTTTGAAATTTCAAGCGAGGATACTTCCGGATGGAAAAATCCCTGCTGTTTAACTGTACCAAAAAAGCCGCCGTCCCCGTTTGAGCTGATAAAACCGTCAAGAAAGCCGCCATCTATTGCAAATCCTCTCACATCGCCGCAGGTAAGGTAAGGCGCGCTGAGGAGAGCGTATCTCTTATTAACTTCTTCAACACTGCAATCAAGTTCAAGGGTTTTGCCTTCCGGGAGCGCCGTCCATTTGATATCGGGCAAAAGGTTCAGGTTGTTCGATGCGCGAAGATAATCACAGGGTTTCCTGACTTCAACATGCATCACCGGGTCGTTCCAGAAAATGAAATATCCGTTTTTAATAAATGTGCCGAGCATGTCGCCTTTTGATACGGTTTCCCCAATTGAAACTTCAGGTTTTATATGGATAATTTTGATGACGTATTTACCCTGTCGTATGGCGATTAGATGTTCCTTAGAATCAATATCCTTAAAAGGTGTTGGCGTATCGAAACTCCTGACATCGATTATTTCACCATCAACAGGCGAAACAGCCTCGCTGCCAAAACTTCCGTAATACATGTCCACGGCGCTTTTGGTTTTATGGGCGGCATAAGGGCTTTTCAGGAAGGAGAATCTTGAATTATCAGGTGCAAAAATATCGATGTCGTCATGGCTTGCAATCTTTTTCATAAAGGGTTACGCCCCTTTATGACGTCCCGAGTCACGCCTGTCTTCGACACGCTTTGCGAACGGGAGGGCGTGTTGGGGTATGCGAAGCATACCCTTGGTTTGAAAAAACTTTCTTAAAGTTTTTCATCGTATCACTTCACACGAACAGCACATTTTCGGGATTTCTATGATATTCAATCCAAGTTCTCCGGCTGTCACAAGGGCGCTTCTTGAAGGCACGGCTATCCTATCAATCCCGCCCAGAATTGCATACTTGTCAAGTTCTCTGCGATAACGCCCGCCCGGACGCACGCAGCTTAATGAAAGCGGCACATCAAACATCTCCCGCGCGGTTGTAATCACTTTGACCACATCCTCGATTTTAGGCGGAGGGACGCCCTCCATAGCGGTTCCTTTTGTGGGAATAAACACAACAATCACCACAGTCACGGGATTGAATTTCTTGACAATTTCAAGGGCTTTGAATTCCCCTTTTAATCTGCCGTTATGCAGCCCCACAATGATATGCGGCGCAAGCGGAATTCCGAGAGAGGAGAGATGCCGCAGCGATTCCTCGTAATCATGTACACATGCATCGATGCCAAGGATATCGTGTATTGTTTCATTATCACCCAGAACGTCAACGAGCGCCATATCAAGGTATTCTGAAAGTATTTGCGCTTGCGAGCTGTTCACAATGCCTGTATGCGCGCTGATTTTGAGTTTCGTATCGCGCCTAGTTTTTTGAATAACACCCGACTGCTCATACGTAGGAACACTTCCATCAGCAGCGCTTCCCCCGCTTAGCAATATTCCTTGCGCGCCCTTATCGGCTAATTTTGCGGCTTCTGCCTGCAATTTTCCCCCGGAACCGTCCAGCATGTGGCGAAGATAATGTGAATTGCAATGTTTGCAGGAAAGTGCGCAGCGGGCGCCTGTCAGGGAAACCGGTGTAAAAGGCTCATTGAAAAAAAGAATATCACTGTCGAAAAGCCTGAGCCTGCGCTCGAAAGCCCTGAGCATGGAGGCTTTAGTATCGGGGTCGGTTTCCAGCGCATCAATCATGCTTCTTGCGCGATACAGGTCGGAACTCATGGTTTTGTTTATGGGCGTAATAGGTAAATAATATATATCCTTAGCACTAAGTGGGCGGCACTATAAGGAGGAAATTATGGATTCGTTATTGTATTCAGCCCCGCTTGCGGGTGTTATCGGTTTATTGTTCGCTGTGTATCTTGTTCTGTATATACTCAAACTTGATGCAGGCACTGACAGGATGAAAGAAATCGCCTCTGCCATACAGGAAGGCGCTATGGCTTACCTGAACAGGCAGTATAAGACCGTGGCTGTAATCGCGGTCATTCTTGCCGTTTTAATCGCCTGGGTAATTAATGTGCCTACCGCGGTTGGATTTATTCTCGGCGCACTCATGTCCGCCGCAGCAGGTTATCTTGGCATGAACATATCCGTGCGCAGCAACGTTCGCTGCGCCAATGCTGCAAAAGAAGGTATGCAGCAAGCGCTTAACGTGGCGTTCAAAGGCGGAGCAGTCACAGGTATATCTGTGGCAAGCCTTGCGCTACTTGGCGTGAGCGGGCTTTATATCGCATTCGGAGGAAATGTCGGCGCGGTTGATAAGGTCATAGGTTTCGGGTTCGGTGCATCGCTCATAAGTCTTTTCGCAAGGATTGGCGGCGGGATATATACCAAAGCAGCAGATGTGGGAACCGACCTTGTTGGGAAAGTGGAAGCCGGAATACCCGAGGATGACCCGCGCAATCCCGGTGTGATTGCCGATAACGTGGGCGATAATGTGGGCGACTGCGCGGGAATGGCGGCTGACCTTTTCGAAACATACGCCGTTACAGCTCTTGGCGCGATGCTGATTGGAGTTACAGTAATAGACAAATATCCAAATGCGGTCACGTATCCCCTGATGCTCGGAGCAGCAGCAATTATTGCATCCATAATCGGGACGTTCTTTGTCAAGCTTGGAAAATCAGGCGATATAATGGGGGCGATGTACAAAGGCGCGATTGTGGCGGGAGGGATATCAGTAGTATTGTTCTATATAATCACGCAGCGGTTGATGAACGGTGATATTGGTCTTTTCATTAGCGCGCTTGTGGGTCTTGGCGTCACGGCGGCGATGATAATCATTACCGAGTATTACACAGCGACAACGCATGGCCCGGTAAAGGACATCGCAAACGCTTCGGTAACAGGCCCGGGAACAAACATCATAACGGGGCTTGCGGTAGGGCTTCAGAGCACTGCTTTACCTGTAATAGTCATTTGCGCAGGAATCCTGATTTCATATACGGTCATGGGCGGCGGGGCACTTGGGTTATACGGGATTGCCATAGCAGCGGCAGCAATGCTGTCGGTAACAGGCATAATAATCGCCATAGACTCATACGGCCCGATAACAGACAACGCAGGCGGAATAGCAGAGATGGCTGAGCTGTCCAAGGAAGTCAGGGATATCACCGACCCGCTGGACGCTGTGGGAAACACCACAAAAGCGGTCACAAAAGGCTATGCCATAGGTTCAGCTGCGCTTGGTGCACTTGCCCTCTTTGCTGCATACAGCAGTGAAATAAACAAACTTCTTGCAGAACAGGGCAAACCGGAACTGGTGCTTAAACTCTCAGACCCTACGGTTCTCGTGGGATTGCTATTAGGCGGCATGATTCCTTTCCTTTTCGCAAGCTTCCTGATGGGCGCTGTAGGAAGGGCGGCAACAACCATAGTTACTGAGATAAGGCGCCAGTTCAGGGAAATAAAGGGCATTATGGAAGGAACAGCCAAGCCCGATTATGGAAAGTGCGTTGACATCGTTACCATAGCAGCGCAGAAAGAAATGATAATCCCGGGGCTTCTTGCAGTGCTTTCGCCATTGCTCGTGGGCTTTATTTTCGGCCCTGTTGCGCTTGGCGGTCTTCTTATCGGCGTAATTATCTCAGGTCTCCTCCTTGCTCTCATGATGACAACCGGAGGCGCGGCATGGGATAATGCCAAGAAATATATTGAGTCAGGCAACCTGGGCGGGAAGAGACTTCCGGACGGGAGCAAGAATCCTACGCATGCAGCCGCAGTAGTGGGCGATACCGTGGGCGACCCGACAAAGGATACGGCAGGTCCGGCAATCAACCCGCTGATAAAAGTAATGAATATCGTAGCGATATTGTTTGCCGCGCTGATTCTGAAATACAACCTTCTTGGATGAAGGTTGTAGCCTTTTTTTTAGAAAGCATTATTACTCCACTAGCAATTTAAGGGGCGAGGAATCCGATTGAATGCAACCGTATTTGCCGTTGAAAATATTCCCCTTATAAAACAGGGTGACGATATTGCGCTCGTTTTGAGTGAACAAACAGAGCTCAGGGAGCACGATATCGTTGTTATTTCTTCTACCATCGTATCCAAATCCGAGGGCAGGATTGTGCCCATGGATAGCGTTAAAGCAACACAGCAAGCAAAAATCATAGCAAAAAGGAACGATAACGATCCGCGATTTGTGCAGGCTGTGCTTGATGAAAGCGCGGAAATATTGCTTGAATCCCCATTCCTTCTTGTCAGGACAAAACATGGCAGCATCTGCGTAAATGCAGGTATTGACCATTCCAATGTCGAAGGCAGCGACAACATTCTTCTGCTGCCGGAAGACCCTGATGCAAGCGCGCTAAAAATCAAGGATTCTATCTTCAAATATACTGGTAAAAAAGTCAGCGTTGTCATTACGGACACGAACGGCAGGGCTTTCAGGATAGGCCAGACTGGAGCAGCCATCGGTATTGCTGGAATAAAAGCAACACGGGATTGGCGAGGTACCCGGGACCTTTTCGGAAGGGTGCTTGAAGTGAAAAACGAAGCCATCGTGGATGAAATTGCGGGATTTGCGAATATCCTGATGGGAGAAGGGAATGGCGGTATGCCGATTGTAATAATTCGCGGCTTTAACCTGTATCACGACTCCTATGGCATAAAGGAATTATTCAGACCAGAAAAAGAAGACGTGATACGAAGAGCGCTCAAAGCTCAGTCAATTTAAATTGTTTTATATCCTTTTTAACTTCAAAGAATTTCCTTGCAGCAGCGCCCACTTTTTCCCTGTATTCAGGCGGGGTGAACACACCAAGGCGCCAGTTATCAAGCTGCGCTTTTCCCAGCGCTGCAACGATGCTTGAGGCTTTATCGATAGGTATCAATTTTCCGTTTATAAGAACCTGGGCTTTCATTTCTGCAATCTCCGGCATTTCAGGGATATCCACAAGGACATCTTCAGGCTTTACCCCGGCGTTCTCTGCTATCTCAATCTCAATTCTTCTAATATTATTCCTGAGTTTTATCGCGTCAATGCCCAGCGAATCAATATCAGTATAAAGCGCACGCTTATACAATTTTCTTTCATCAAGCCTTTTTGCGATATCGGATGCGTAACCGCCTGCATTTTTCATCTCGTTCATGAAAGCGACATCATCCATTCGCTGGAATGATTCAGGAGAAAGCCCGTTCTCTATCATATATTCTGCAGCATGTGCGCACATGGCTTCCGCAATCCTGGAAACGTGATGGAAATAAACTGTAGGATGCATCAGGAACCGCGATACCAGAAGCGACTCGGCAGCCTGCAAACCCCCGAGGTTCAGGACGAGTTTATTTTCCTTAAACCCCAGTTCATGGATTAACCTTACATGGTCGATAAGACCGAAAGCTACCCCCGTATAATGAGCATCTCGCACAAGATAATCCATCCTGTCCACGTCTATTTCACTGTTGATAATCTGACCCGGATAAGTCTCACCTTTAATATGTCCTGCAATATTTGACGGGGACAGGGAAAAATCCTTAAGTACATCTGAAATCACTCCTTTTCTCAATAGTCCTTCCACGTTATCATGGCTTTTCCTTGTATAACGGACAATCAGTTCCTCGGTCGCATGGGAAAAAGGCCCGTGCCCGATATCATGGAGTAAGGAAGCAGCGAGCAATTCATCCCGCTTGAGTTCATCTACGTATTTTACCAGGTGTTTGGCGAGATGATAGGTGCCCAGCGAATGTTCAAACCGGGTATGGTTTGCCCCCGGATACACAAGATTTGAAAAACCAAGTTGCCGTATCCTCCGCAATCTCTGGACCTCAGGGGTATCGACAAGCGCCAGCGCAAGTTCGTCCAGTTCAATATAATCGTGTATAGGGTCGCGAATAACTTTCATAATTTTACTCAAATAATTTCTATAAACAAATATATACTATAAAGAACTATCTTAAGGATTATGGAATTGGATATCGGCTGGGTTATGATTATTATCGGTCTGGGGCTTCTTATTGTGGAAGCGTCGCAACCGGGTTTTTTTGTGGCTGTGCCCGGCACCACGCTCATAGTCCTCGGGACGGTCACCCTGTTAATTCCAGGGTTCGCACAGGATTATGCACCTGCAATAATAGTTGTGACCGCATTGATTTCAAGTATCATTACAATTACACTTTATCGAAAGATGGCGCCGGGGCAGAAACCGCAAACTACAAGTATGGATGTTCTTGAGGGTATGGAAGGGACAGTAATTAAAACCGTGCGCCCTGATTCGATTGACGGAAAAGTAAAGATAGATAATCAAATATGGAGCGCGACCGGAGAAAGTGTTATCGATGAGGGAAGGAAAGTCATTGTTATAAGCTCTGAAGGAGTTCATGTGAAAGTTAAGGAGGTTTAAATGGCAGTAGAAATGTTAATCGCGATATTTATCGCTGTGGCGATACTGATTTTGTTTATTTCAGGGGTTACTATCATACAGCCGTATGAACAGGCATTGTGGATAGTTCTGGGGCAATATAGAAAACGATTAAATCCGGGTTTTAACTGGGTTTACCCGCTGATAAGCGACGTTGTGCGACTGGATTTAAGAACTCAGGTACTTGATGTGCCAAGGCAGGAAGTTATCACAAAAGACAACTCACCAACCAATGTTGATGCGATTGTTTATATCAGGGTCATAGACCCCGGAAAAGCATATTTTGAAGTGGTGAATTATCATGTTGCTGTATTATCCCTTGCCCAGACTACACTTCGAAGCGTAGTTGGTGACATGGAACTTGATGAGATCCTTTATAATCGTGATTTTATAAACACAAAACTTCGTGACATTCTTGACCATTCAACCGACGCATGGGGTGTCAAAGTTGAAGCTGTTGAGATAAGGGAAGTTGACCCTGTTGGCACAGTAAAAGCTGCAATGGAAGAGCAGACATCTGCCGAGAGGAAGCGGAGGGCTGCAATATTACTCGCAGACGGACAGAAAAAAGCCGCTATTCTCGAAGCTGAAGGTGCCAAGCAGTCAAAGATATTGAATGCCGAAGGTGCGAGGCAGTCAAAAATCCTTGAGGCAGAAGGCGACAGGGTTTCACAGATATTGAGGGCGCAGGGTGAAGCCCAGGGACTCAGGATCCTTTCAGTCGGCGCAGTGCCTCTTGATAAAAAAGCGCTGACCGTCCTGACTATGGACATGATGAAAAGTGTGGCAAACGGCCAGGCAACCAAGATAATCTTCCCGATGGAGATCTCAAAGATGATTGAACAGGCCGCGAAGTATCTTGGAGCTTCCGAGAAAATACAGGAAATAGGTTCGCCCATGGACACGGAAAAGATCGTGGGTACGGCAGATGAAGTCCTTGGAAGGATTCCAAGACCGGAGGAGCTAAGGCAAGAGCTTCAAAGCATTGAGAAGGAGATGGCTCGTGAAACAGAAGAGAGCCTGAAACAGGCCGAGAAAATTAAAAGT
>JAPZAN010000109.1 GCA_027460605.1 Candidatus Methanoperedens sp. | reverse complement strand
GACGTATCCAGCTCTTGAGGGAAATATATACCCCGATGGCTGCAATTATCAAGGAAAAAACCAGTGAGATATAATAAATTCTTATTACTATGATAGAATCCAAGCAGATCTCCTCGAAACAGTGATGTTGATTTTATCTTTCATAATTCTCCGACAGGGTAAATAAGTAAAAGTTTTACCTTTTCACCTATTTATGAAACAGTTTAAATGATTTAAGTGGTTTGTGCTTAAAAAACATAAAAATTTAAAGAATATTTTTCATTTTTGTAAATGGAAATTAATATAGCGATAAAACAGAACAATATGGCATTATGGGAAATTATCGATGCGCAGGAGATGCTCAAGTATGTTTAAGAAAATACTTTTTTCATTAACAATCGTTGCGATGGTTGTTTCAGTCTACATGATATTTTTCATTGCCCCGATTCCCGTTGATCCGATGGATGCCGGAGGCAATCCCATAAATTTCAAGATATTCTATTTTCATGTTCCAATAGCTATCACGGCGTATCTGGCTTTCGCCATTGTATTTGTTTCTGGTATAATGTATCTTCGAACAAAGCGGGAAATATGGGATACGAGAGCAGTTTCTGCATCAGAAGCCGGGGTTATATTCGCAATCCTTACTCTTATTACCGGCTCGCTCTGGGCAAGGTCTGCATGGGGCCAGTACTGGGTAACATGGGATGTCAGGTTGAATACATCGCTTGTTCTTTTTTTAACTTACTTATCTTATCTTATGGTGAGAAAATCCATAGATGAACCTGAGAAACGTGCAAGGCTTTCTGCCGTTTTTGGCATTTTTGGTTTTATAAGTGTACCATTAAGTTTCCTGTCCATCAGGCTGTGGAATAGAGCTACGGTTCACCCGGTTGTGGTAGGTCCTGGAGGAGGGGGCATCAGCGGGGATGTGGTGATAGGCACGGTTCTTTTGAACATTGTTGCATTTATTCTTCTTCTGACATCGCTGATTATATTACGCATGGAAAATGAGAAATTGGCTGGTGAGATTGCTTCTATCAAACTCACTACGAATTTGTGAAATTAGCCTTAAACCATAAAGTACTTATGTTTACACTGCCTGTAAAGTATATAATGGTAGAACTGGACAATCTCGATATCAAGATATTAACCCATCTGCAGGGCAACAGCAGGAAGTCGTTCCAGGAGATAGCGAAAGCTTGCCTGACAAGCGTACCTACAATCAAGAGCCGGGTGGACAGGTTGCTTGAACTCGGTATAATAATGAAGTTTACAATAGATATCGATAATACCAAACTCGGTATAGCGGAGGCAATACTTCTTGTAAATGCGCGGCCAAGTGCAATTAATAGAATAGCCAAAGAACTACTGGAGATGGAAGAGGTAAAAGAACTGTACGTGACATCTGATTCTGACACGGCTATAATATCGAGAATAGCAGGGGATATGCAGCACATCCAGGCAATTCAGGACAGGATAAACCTCACGGATGTAAACAATATCCGCGTTATATCCGTAAAAGCCCCATTTAGAAAAGACACAACCATACCGCTAGCTTCTTCCAGTATAACATTAACCTGTGCTTATTGCAACAGGAAAGTGACAGGGGACACGGTCAGAAAGAAATTCGATGACAGAGACTACTTCTTTTGCTGCACCACATGCCAGGGCGAGTTTGAAAAGAAATACAATAAACTGCTCGCCAAGGCTTAATTGCATGAAATACATCCCAGCGCTCAATTTAGGATGGCTTACCCCTCTATACGACCCTGTGATGCTGTTGATGCGCGAATCCACCTTCAAGCGGACTTTGGTTGAACAGGCAAATATCAAAAACGGTTATCGGGTACTCGACATCGGCTGCGGTACTGCAACGCTGACCATTCTCATAAAGAAAGCTTATCCAGGCGCCGAAGTGACCGGGCTTGACGGAGACCCAAAAATTCTTGAGATAGCAAAGGCAAAAGTCGAAAAGGCGGGTCTTGATATTGCTCTTGACCCCGGGATGTCATTTGAATTGCCGTATCCTGACCACTCTTTTGACCGGGTATTTTCAAGCCTGGTATTTCATCATCTGACCCGGGAAAACAAAGCCCGCACATTTAAAGAGATATTCAGGGTTCTGCGGTCTGGGGGAGAATTGCATGTCGCTGACTTTGGGAAACCACATAATGCACTGATGTATTTGATATCCCTGATATTCCGGCATCTTGAAGAAACAAGAGATAACATAAATGGTTTGCTGCCTGAGATGTTCCAGAATGCTGGTTTTGAGCGGGTCGAAGAGACAGACAGATTTATGACGCCGTTCGGTACGCTATCCCTGTACAGGGCAAGAAAAGCTCTTTAATTTTGTAAACCGAAAACCCTTAAACTGATAGGTGATATAAATAATTTAAAAATGAAACAAAAACGTATGTTCCTGGTTTTTATAATAGCCATTATAGCTTTGAACTTCAATTTTCAAGGAGGTGCAGGGAAACAGAACAATTCTCTCCAGTGGTTCCCGTCTTTAGCTGCTGATAACAACACAGTATATGTTGTCTGGGCCGATGAAAGAAACGGCAATTATACACGGATAATGAATAACCAGCCTCATAAATCAGGGGACGTATTCCTTTCAAAAGGAAGTTTTCAGGACGGCTGGGTTTTTGACAAAAATATCAGGATTAATGAAATCAAGGGAACTACAGGACATGGTTCTCCTTCGATAGCGGTTGATAACAATAACCTCTATGTTGCATGGGAGGATGACAGATTCGGGTTTGAAGAACTCTATTTTTCAACAGCCGAAAAAAACAATATCAAGTTCAAAAAAGATTTGCCAGTTGTAGCAGAGACGGGAAGCCAGGTGCTGCCGTCTATTTCGGTTCTGAATGGAACTATATACCTAGCGATGATGAATAAAAAGAACTGGGATATTGATTTCACAGAAGGGTATCCTGTTAATGGTGTTTACAGGTTCGGGAAGACAATACGAGTCAACGATGACCCTTCAGGCAACTGGCACTATGCCCCATCGCTTGCTGTGGATGATGAAAAAAATGTGTGTATTGCATGGCTGGATGCGAGGAATGGCAATTATGATATTTATTTTTCACATGGAATAAAAGAAAACGAAATCTGGCAATTTAGCAAGAATGTAATGGTGAATGATGATTCCACAAATGTATCCCATTATACTCCTTCACTGGCATTTGATAACGGAAGGGCGTATATTGCATGGTACGATGACAGGAATAAAGATTTTGATATATACTTCTCAACAGGCTGGTTAGAAAATGACAGCTGGAGATTTGATGGTGACATCAGGGTAAATGACGATATTGGGAATAGCAGTCAGATGCATCCTGATATAGCGGTTAGAGGGGGAGAAATTTTTGCCGTCTGGGAAGATGAAAGGGATGGCACGTCAAACATCTATTTTTCAAAAGGCATGAGGAGGAATGGCAGTTTTGAGTTCAGCAAAAACATTAAAGTAAACGATATTGGTGGCAAGCACTACGATCCCCAGATAGAGATATCGCAAGACAATATCTACACTATATGGCAGGCAGAAAAGACGGGAACTGACGGCGGCGACATATATTTTTCACATGGAAAATACAATAGTAAAAACTGGGAATTCAGCAGGAATGTAAAAGTAAATGACGATTTAACAGACTCTTTTACAAAACCAAACCTGGTGTTTTTGGGTTCAGTGCTTGGCTCTGTTATATTCTCCATTGTACTTGTGAGTTTCTTAAGGGGAAAAATGAGAAATGAAAAGCGAAGATAAACCAGATAGATACGACCTGCTCGATGATGAATCTATAAGATACATTTTCAAGAACCGCAAAACCCAGTTTCTCTTTCAACTTCCAGCATTTCTGCTTTTAGTTATAGTGGTATTTGCAGGCTTTTTCGGGATCCAGAACAGCAACAAGAGCCTTACAACCATTTCAATCTGGGTTATCTGGTGGTCGCTTCTTTTAATAAGCCTGGCATTTGCGGGAAGAGTATGGTGTTTTATGTGCCCGTTCGGAGCAATCGGGGATTGGGTACAGCGCCAGACATTTTATAAAAAGGCAAATGATACATTCAGTTTGAACAGAAAATGGCCTGTAAAATTCAGGAACCTTTCTCTGGCTGCTGTGTTTTTTCTTGTCATTACCTTGGCGGATTTCCAGTTCAATCTGGTAAACAGCCCTCTCTTCACTTCATACTTTATTGTGGCTTTGCTCGGTATGGTTGTCATCGTATCAATCCTATTCGAGCGCCGTTCATTTTGCAGGTATGTATGCCCCATAACAGGATTAATAGGGTTATATTCGATGTTTGCTCCTTTTGAATTGAGGGCAAAAGAAAAGGAAACATGTAAAACCTGCAAAGAAAAATACTGCATATCAGGAAATGAAAATGGATATGCATGCCCGGTATTTGAATATCCTGGAACCATGGAGAAAAACACTCATTGTGTTCTCTGTACAGAATGCGTAAAAACCTGCCACAGGAATAACATCTCCTTTAATCTTCGTTCCTTTGCAGGAGATTTTTTGAATTTGACAAAGACCCGGATGGATGAATCACTATTCATATTGATGCTCCTGGGAGTGACTATATTCCAGACATTAATCATGATACGGCCATGGGCTGTTTTTACACGGGATTTAATGATCTATACTGGCACCAGTTACGATACTGTTCGATTCGTTTTATTCATTACTTCGGCGGTAATCCCCATTCTGATTTATTCAATAGTCATCGCTGTTTCAAAATTGTTCAATCGAAAAACATCGTTTAAAGACATCTTCACCGGCTATGCTTACTCCATAATTCCTCTGGGGTTGCTGATGCATTTATCCCATAACCTCCGCCATTTACTGGAAGAAGGGACTGGGATCATTCCTGTCCTTTCGGATCCATTTGGCTTTGGGTGGAATATATTTGGGACTTCAGGATATATGCCTGCCCCACTTCTTGGCAGTAACAACATTCTTTTAATCCAGTGGCTGTTGATGCTTATTGGATTGGGATTCTCGATTTCAATCGGCAAAAATATTTCCAGACGGATATTCCGCGGAAATGATTCAGCTTATTTCCCTGTACTGGTCTTTGTTCTCATCATTTTCGTGTTCAATCTATGGATACTCGGGCAGCCGATAATGCATAAACACTAAACTCCAAATGCCATCGCCACCAGATTCCTTGCACCCATGGAGAAACCAAGAACTATCAACGTTAATGTCATCATATACTTCTCATCCTCTTTTTTATCCTTATTTGAATCTTTCTCAAGCAAAAAAATTATCAATAAGACCAGAATCAAAGACAAAGGAATCAGTACAGCTCCTGTTCCAAAAATGGAAGTCAGGAGAGAACTGAAAGGATGTTTGTTGGTGTAGCCCAGTAGATCCACACCTATATATGTAGTAAACGAATCGAGCAAAAATGAAAATATCACGAACGAATACATCCTGCTTCGAAGATATGTCATGCCGATAGCAGGCGATACTCTTTTGACGATTTCTGTCAATGTTATAGCAGGCACAAGACTGTATACAAGAATACCGAGATTCCAATTAAAAGAACTATAATAAACGATGATAGCAACTCCTGCCAGCGATAAAACGATCCCGGCAGTTGCATATACACGAATGTAGTTTCTTATTTTCTTGAGCTTCTCAAGATATCTTGTGATGAGAAGAGACCCAAAACATATTGCAAAGATGACGAAGTAAATAAGCGGCGTGATGAAAAAATATTTAACTGGCGGCTTAAGGAGACCTGCATCCTCGATTACCCTGAATACAGAACCCATGAAAATATAAGGAATCGTAGCGATGACAAAATCCTCATCTACTTTGATTCGCAGTTTATTCAATAGTTTTAGAATAGCAAAGACACCTGCAAATAGAATTATGACATACGTGACCATGTCAAAATGGTTATAACTCGTATCATTGATGATGCCATCAATAAAATTCCGGTTTATGAAATCAATCAATCCGCTCATTATTATCCTCCGCAGAACCCATAAACAAATTCAACAGCATCCCCGTCATGAAGCAATTGTTCCAGCATATTTTCCGGCGCCGAACCATTAATAAAAACCACACATCCATTCAACCGGTCATTGACAAGCGTGGTCTTATAAGCCGTATCTATATCCTTCTTTTTTCCTGCTTCAATAATCCTGGCATCTATTATCCGCAACAATTCTCCAAGTTTAATTCCATCTGCAATTTCAAAGATATCTGTTCCGCCGACCAGTTCCTGCTGGGTAAAATCATAATTCACTTTTATTTTCATTGTTATCCCGCCGTTAACCTGTGGAATTCTATTCTCATAATCTTCAGGACGCCGTCTATCATATCCAGAACCTCAGGCAGGATTTTAAGAACCATGTATGAAATAACAAACAGCGCCAGCAAAGAGCCTGCTTTGGTAATTATATGCTCTGAAATATGGAAGCTCTCATCCGGCGTTCCGAACCAGCCAAACCCATAGGCTGAGGCGGTGAAAACCAGCCTTTGCAGATTAAGGATATAGATGATGGGCACTGAAATCATAAACGCCCTGAGTTTCCGTGCCGCAGTCGCACCTTCTGCCGACGAGATTATGCCTGAAAACAGGGCTATGCTTTCGATTGCGGTACAGGCAAGTATTATTTCAACAGCCAGTCCATTTACCGCGAACTGGTTCCATGCGACTTGTGTAACCGGAACCCCGAATTTCCCGGCGACCCATATTGCCTGCTCCGTGACTGTTGAGATTATTCCGGTATTTAAGTAGCCAACTTCTGCAAAAAGGAAATACAAAAGACCTCCCACAGATGCTGCCCTGGATAATGAAATAAATACTTCGTAACCGCCTTCTTTCTTATTTCCTGACTGGAAAATGATATATGCTATGAAAAGGGATAGCGCTGCAGCGGCAACTACCAGAAAGGCATTAACATAGTCCTTTAGCTCAATATAAGTTCCTGGCTGCAAAGACCAGTAAATGGAAAAGAATATCCATCCAAAACCCCCAAACACGGTTCTTGAATTATAGGATTTTGGAAGCGCTGACGCTATAACCAGAAGTCCGAGAGCGCTCCAGAGTACTGCTGCCATTAAGTATTACGCCATGGTTTTTTGCTTTCCATTCCCCATCATCGAACCCATGCCTGAACCCGCATTGCTGCAATGGTTCGGGTCAGCCATATGATTTTCAGTAACACTATCTGCATCAGTAACATTATCAGTATCAGCCATCATCGAACTGCATCCTGCCATTGCTGCGCCAGCCGTATCACAGTTTCCTGAATCCATCATTTCAGTAGTGCAATTCTTTGCCATTTCTGAAGCATTATTTGATGCCATGTTCTCCATCATTTCAGGAGTACATTCATGATTAGTAGCAGCATTTTGGCTGTCGGTGTTTTGAGCTACTGCCGCTGCTGCAATCACTGCCACTAACAACAGGACAGCTCCGGTTGCGGTTGCGAACAGTGTTTTTCGTTTCATGCTACCTCTTGTAAGTAAGATACAGGATGACTGCCATTAAAATCACCATTACAACCATTGTCCACGGGCTTCCGCCGCAGCATCCGCCGTGAGAATGTTCCTCATGTGTATTTTCCTGCTTTGCATTTTTTGTCGTTGTCTCATCGTTTTTCTTATCTTCTATTGCATCATCTTTTTTTGAGCCGCAACAATCCATTTGTTTCACATCCGTATATGTTTACATTATATGTAAAGGGAGTTAATTAGGTTTTGCTTTAAATTTGCAAATTTTTGCTGCGCTATTCCTCCACAACCACACCATCCCTGAAATGAATTATCCTGTCCGCCATTGCACCCAGTTCAGGGTTATGCGTTACCATGATTATGGTCTGGCGCTGCTCTTTATTTAGCCTTAAAAACAGTTCCATTATCTCTTTTGTGGTTTTGGTATCAAGGTTCGCTGTTGGTTCGTCTGTAAGCAGCAGCTTTGGCTTATTTGCCAGCGCTCTCGCAATGGTCACACGCTGCTGCTCTCCTCCTGAAAGCTCGGAAGGCAGGTGGTTTATCCTCGCTTTCAGCCCGACCATCTCAAGCAGTTCTTCTGCCCTCTCTTCATAAAAAGGATGACTCGATAGCATCATGGGAAACATCACATTTTCGAGGGCAGTCAGCTCCATGAATAAGTTGAAGAACTGGAACACAAAACCTATATGCTTCAGCCTGTACTCAGCCCTCATGCTGCTGTTCATTCTCGTAACATCATAGCCATTTATATGTATTTCTCCCGAAGTTGCGGTATCGAGCATACCTACCATATTGAGAAGAGTCGACTTGCCGGAGCCAGAGGGACCCATAATGGCAACGAATTCGCCGCTTTCTATTGAAACATCTACGCCGTTAAGCGCATTTACCTCTATCTTTCCCAGGCGGTATATTTTTATGGGTAAAATCTTGGAGCCATGTCGCCTGTAATCGGGTCGGTAAATGGATGGGCTTCCAGATATTTAGTGCCTGCATACCCGAGCGCATTTCCAATGATAATGCCTATTATTCCAATAAGTGCAGCCTCGAAAATATAAACAGACAGTATCTGGGAATCCCTCATTCCGATGGCTTTCATTACTCCTATCTGCCTTCTCTTATGCAGGATATTTATGTACATTATCACGCCAACACTTACAGCGGATGCGAATAACCCAACAGCATTTATAACAGAGCTTATCTTCCCGAATGTTTCTGCCGTACTCAGGATTGATTCAACTTCCTGCTTCCATTCCTTCACTTTCTGCACCCCAAGTTCACGGGTTATTTTATTCTTATATTCCCCTGAAAAGGATATGTCTGAAAGCCTGACAAGAACGATCGAGGCTTTATTATTCAAACCAAGATGCTCCGCTGCTTCATCAAAATTTATCACAACCGTATTCAAGTCCATTGCAGTGCCTGATCGCATTATGCCTTTTATCCTGTAAACTTTGGAGTTGCCGTTTTCAAATACAAGAGTAGCATCTTCCCCGACTTTTGCCTTCAAATCCTCAGCTACGCGATACGAAACCAGAATACTGCTTCTGTCGTTTGCTTCAAGGGTTTCGCCTGAATCGATTTTGCCCAAAAGCGTTGTGACCCTGTTTTCTTTTGAGGGCTCTAAAGCCAGCAATTTTATGGTTTTGGATTTTTCCCTGTAAGATAAAGCGCCGCCTGAAGAGAGCCTTGGGGAATAAGCAATTATTTCCTCCATGCTTTCAAGTTTCTGCTCCTTTATGCCCAGCCCTTCTATGTACTTGTCCTTCTCATTTGGATATATGCTGATGTGAGCCGCCGAGGTTTCTATCGTTCTCTCCACCAAATCGTCGGTCATCCCGTACACCATGCCGTTCAGGATAATGATATTCGCAGTCGAGAGAGCAATTGCTATGGTAATGAAAATAAACGCCCTCCTGTTTTTCTTGACATCCTTCACTGCATAAAAAACTACCGCGGACATTTACTCACCCCATATTGCCTTGATGATGTCCACCCTGCTTGCTTTTATGGCTGGATAAACTCCTGAAAGTATGGTTACGGCAAAAGAAACAAGGGTTGCGTTATAAAGAAGATAATAATCGAACCTTGCGCTTATCCATGCCTGCATGACGGCATCGTAAAAAGGATATGCTTCCGTATATTTTATAGCAAGGTATCCGAGAACATCCCCTATGGAAACGCCTATCACACCAAAAATCGCAGCCTCCATAATAAATATTTTAAAAACAAATGAGTCTTTTGCTCCAAGGGCTTTCATTATTCCTATCTGTCTTTTTTTATGAATAACATTTATATATATTATTATACCCACCGAAACCGCCGCCGCAATTAAACCCACTGCGGAAATTACCCTGCCAAAACTTCTCCATGCTTCTGAGAAGCGAAGCAGGAACTCAATCTCCTCCTTCCACGTTTTTACATTGTTCACCTCCAGTTCCTGCATAAGCACGGGTTTGTATGCATCTGCAGCTTCCTTATCCTGAAGCTTGATTAGAATAACTGAAGCTTTATTATCAATGCCAAGCTGCCTGTTTGCCTCATTCAGGGGCATGATAACAGTGGTGCTGTCAAAATCCAGGTTTCCGGTGCGAACTATTCCTTTTACTTTGTACTCCCTTGTATTTCCTGTTTCGAAGGCGAGAGTTGCTTCATCTCCGGCGCTTAATTTCAGGTCATCTGCAAGCCGGGAAGTGACAAGTATTGCGTTATCGTTGGAATTTATAGCTGCGCCGCTTTCCAACTTCTCAAGAAGTCTTGTCACCCTGCCTTCTTTCTCAGGGTCTAAGCCCAGAATTACCACAGGAAAGGACAATTCTTTATTGGACATGACCCCGCTCGCTGAAAGCCTCGGAGAATATGCCTCCACTTCTTTTAGCTCTTGAAGCCTCTGCTCCTTTATCCCGAGACCGTCAATAAACCTTTCATCCTCCTTCGGGTAAATGTTCAGGTGACCTATGGAAGACTCAACAGTGTTATCAATATCATAGGAAACCATCCCGTCCATGAGTCCGTTAACAAAAATGATGTTGGCAGTTGCAAAAATTATAGCCAGTGTTATGAATATGAAAATCTTCCTGTTTTTGAATATATCCTTTTTTGAATAAAAAAGCACAGAGTGAACCTCATGCGGCATTTTTTCTCCTTAATACCAGAATAAGAACTGCCATGATTGCTGAAAAAGAAGTTAAGCCAGGAGCGGTTTTAGCTGCCTGCCGGGTTGCATTTGCCGGGGCGAGCGTTCTTTTCTCGACCGTGAAGGTCTTATCATGCCTGTCGATAATATCTTTCCCCTCTAAAATTGCTGAAACCATGTACGTTCCTTCGTTTAAACTGTTAGTCCAGAGAATGTTCACGGTTTTTTCCTTTTCGTTTGACATAATAACGGGCGCTAAAGCTTCCCTTGTCTCTATAATCTTCTCATCCTGTTTAAGTGTGAAAATAATTTTTGCATTCAGGGGCACCATGGATTTGCTTTTAAGCGTAGCGCTTGCCCCAATGCCGTCCCCGAAGACCTCTGTTATCTCTGCATCGTTCCTGGCAGTGAAACTCGAACTTGTGGTCAGGTAGTACTCAGGAACGCCCTGCCTGTAAAGGTAAACCCTCGCCATGCCTGTGTAATTTTTCCCTTCTTCAAGAGCCACGCGCGGATAATCTGTTAGCTTGCTTATGCCCTCGTTTTCATCGGGCAACGTAATCTGCTCGACTCTTTTAGAATAGATGACTTTCCCTTGCGTTGTCAGCGAGTATTCGACATCGACAAGAAACGGTTTAAAACGTGTGCCTTGAAGCCTTTCGTATGTCCTCAGGATAAGCGTAAAACCATTGGAATTCACGCCGAACCCGTCCACGTAGAGCTTTGAAAATCCCACATCGCTTTCGTTGAATATGGTCTCGTTATCTGAAGCGTAAGCAGAGGATGCAGTCAGTAAGATTAAGATAAGAACGATGTGTTTAATCATGCCAAAATTACCAGAACTTCCACCACGGCTTCTCCTTCAGGTATTTTCCGGGGCTCTTTTCGAAAGCGTTCCTGCACGCTGCGCTGCAGAAATAGTAGGTTTTTCCCTGATATTCCAGCCTGTGCTGCGCGCCTCCTTCTTCGACATCCATTTTACATACTGGGTCTATAACCATGATAATACCACCATAATTTGATACGTATGAATTCTTTATAAGATTATTGTTTAAAAAATTAATAAGGTCATCTTGTCATACTCCATCTAAGCGCACGAAGAATGGCATTTGCATGTTCCTCTTGCGGTTTTCTTAACTTTTCTAATCTTCACAAATTCACCTCTTTTAAGAGAATTAGTTTAATTCCTTAATTGGCTTTTGGTTAAAATTTGCAAAAAAATAAAAGCTTATTCTTTCTTTAAATCGTTCAATAGTTTTCCATTTTCATAAATTTTTAATTTTTCATTGATTTCTCTGTATATCTTCATGAAACATGTTGTTTATCAATTTTAAACCATAACCAACTTAATGAAAGAAGTACTTATATTAATAGAAATGAAATACGACGTCATAGTGGCAGGTCTGGGCCCTGCCGGGGCGACAGCTGCCTATGAGCTAAGCAAAAAAGGTTTCAAAGTGCTGGCATTCGATAAGCAGAATCATCCAAGATACAAGCCATGCGGTGGAGGGCTTACTGCCAAAATAGAGAAGATTCTGTACCCTGATTTCAAAAAAGTAGTCGAAAGAACCATATTTAAAGCGAACTTTACATTCAAGGGAACGAGAGACATCCACGTAGTATCTGAAAGCCCCATAGTTTATATGGTTATGCGGGATAAATTCGATAACTTCCTAGTGGAGAAGGCAAGAGCTGCCGGAGCAGAAATACACGAGCGGGAGAAAATCACACATGTGGAAGAAGGGAAGGACAGTGTGATTGTAATGACTGAAAAAGATATGTATTCTTCCAGGCTTCTTATTGGCGCTGATGGGGTTAACGGTATAGTAGCACGGTCACTCGGACTCAAACCCAAAAAAAAGACTGCCGTACTTGTTGAGGGCGAGGTTAAGGTCAAAGAGAAAGCATTCAACAAGGTATGCGATGAAATTCTGTTCGATTTTGGCTCAGTCCCATACGGTTACGGCTGGATTTTCCCCAAGGCTGACCATCTCTCGCTCGGAGTGGGTGGATTGAAGGAAATGATAAAAAATCCCAAACCTTACTACTCACAATTTCTATCAGACCAGTATTTGCTGGATGACATTGAGAACGAACGTAAGTTTGGGTATACCGTTCCTTTTTTTGATGGTGAGTCTAAAATCACAAGCATCCGAAGTATGCTGACTGGCGATGCAGCCGCTCTTGTTGATCCTTTCCTTGGCGAAGGAATCTATTATGCGATACGCAGCGGGCAGATTGCGGCAGAGGCGGCTCAAGGTATACTGGCGGGGAATACAACAACTGCAATTTATCAGGAGCGCATAGCCCGGGAAATATACCCCGAATTTCAGTATGCGCGAAAAATCGGCATGGTCTTTTACACCTTCCCGAAATTAGGATATGAACTGCTGAAACATCACCCGGAATTCTATGAACAAATTTTCGAAGTCGTGAGGGGAAAGGTAAGCTATGAACAATTATGGGATAAAATGAAAAGCAAAGCAGGCATCGAAATTTTAGCATATCTCGGACTTCTTAAAACCAGACCCCGGGATGTCCGGGAGACATATGATTCGATAGCATGCCAGTACGATTCTTATGTATCCCTCTGGAAAAATACTATGGGAAAAGGAGTATGGAATTATTTTGAGGGGTTATTACATAAAAATATAAAAGATGGAGCCAGAGTGCTTGATGCCGGCACAGGGACAGGAGAAACAATTAAAGCTATAGTTAAAAACTCTAATCCCTCAGAAGTTATTGGTATCGATATCTCAAAAGGGATGCTGAAAATAGCAAGAGAGAAAATTAAAGACAAAGGAGTGAGCTTTGAGATTCAGGATATTACAGCGCTTCCATACCCTGATAATTCATTTGACGTAGTTACCTGCACGTGGGCGCTGGAAACTTTGAAGGAGCCAAAGAAGGCGGTGACAGAGTTCCTACGTTTGATAAACAAGGATGGTTATGTAATCTATGTTTTTCACAGTTTACCAACAGATATGACAGGGAAGGTCTACTCATATCTCACAGAGCGAATGCTGAAGAAAAAATTCGGGTTGCGTTTCCTCACTCCAAAAGAACGCCCGTTCCATAAGTGCGGCAGGTCAAGCATAGCCAGTTTTGCCGGAGGACTTGCTACTGTCGTGGTTCTCAGGAAATGCTGTAATGTAAGCGATGAAACTGCACCGTGCCTGCTTGGGGAGGAAGAGATACCAGATACAAACTACTGAAAAACAGTACGCTCATTCCGGCATCTTCATCTGGCTTTTCACGCCCAGATACTTTTGAGGGGCTTTTTCAAACTTTTCTTTGCATTTGAGCGAGCAAAAGTAGTACTTCTGCCCGTTGTATTCGGCAGTGTATTCGGAGTTTCTCTCAACGTGCATCCAGCACACCGGATCGATTGGCATGATTTTTTATTTGTAAGTGGTTCTTTATATGATTTTTGCTTTACAAATAAAATTTTATGAGTTTTCTCTTTTTTAAAGCACAAATGAGTTAAATAAAGAGATTTAAAATGAATAATTAGAAACAATGTCCGTTAACGAATTAATGCTTCTCGTTTTCCTGTTAAATTTGCCCTTCGGCTATCTGAGGAGCAAATCCGCCAGGTTCTCAAAGCAGTGGATGATGGCAGTACATATCCCTGTGCCTTTCATATTTCTATTGAGAATACTCTCAGGTTTCGGCTGGAAGGTTATACCACTGTTTATGCTCTCCGACATCGCTGGACAGTTTGCGGGAGGAAAACTGAAGAGATTCAGGTTTGAAAGAGAAGTCTAATCGACGGCAAAAACATCGGCGTCTGCCGTTTATACTCTTCATATCTCTCCCCAAAAGCCTCCAGTGCCTCCCTTTCTTCTCTTTTCGCAAGCCTGTAATACATTAAAACAAGAACAGGCCACATGGCAAGCGTGATTATGGTCGGCCACTGGATGAGCAGTCCCACGGTTAGAATTATAAGACCAAGGTACTGGGGATGCCTGACATACCTGTACATACCGTCAATCACAAGCTCGCCGTTAGAAGCATGTATCATGCTCCAGCCTTTTGACATCAGGAATAGTCCCAGGAATATAACCGCGCTACTTGTCACCATCACCAGCGCCCAGGCAGCTTCCATGCTCATTAAACCTGCTTTAGAAAAGAGCACTCCGAGCAGGTGTCCCTCTGCATGCCCAAAAGAGAGGTTCAGTCCGAAAAGCGAAGAGAGAACATATATCGTAAGTGGGAAGCCGTACATCTCAGAGAACAGGGCTATTATGAATGCCTCGTATATCCCCAAGGTGCGCCAGTTCTGCTTCTTCAGTGGGGTGAGAAAGCTGAACACAAAGAAGGAAAAAAGCCCGATGCTCAAGAGCGTTGCTCCCCATTTGCCGTAAGCATAATCTGTAAATGCATGATGCCCCGAGCCTTCGATATTTCCAGGTTTTTCAAAGCCAAGAAGCACTGAAAGACCCGAAAGGAGAGCTAAAGCCATGAGCACAATAAATCCAGATGCGACAAGGTCGCGTAAAATTTTTCTCATAATTATCCACCTATGCTTTTTACTGCTTCATCAATGAGGATTGAGCGGGATGTCCTATCCGGGTTGCTAAGAGCTATCCAGACCACAAGATTGTTTTTCGAGTAATAGTAGTGATACTCGCCACCGCCCTCAGTATAGTAAATCTTTAGGCCATTTATTTCCAAGAGTTCCGGAATGCTGAACATTCCACCCATTCCCCTGGTCATGTTCTCTACCTTTTCCACTGCCCTATTTTCAGTACCTGCTGAGGTTACAGATATTGTTGCCCTGTCACCTGCGCTGTTCCTGTAGCGCGCTATGTGTGCTTGATTCGGGGTGACATTATCCTTTGCAGAATGTGAGTTTTGTATTTCATGAACTGCCACCTCACCTTCCCTGTGGAGTTTGAGTTCCATATCACCGAGTTTCTCTGGAAAAAATGTCTTCTGGCTCAATGATAAGAGTACTGCAGATGCAATTATAACTGCAGCAAGATTATGGCCTCTCTCACGAAGTTGAGCCTGTATGATTCATCCGGGTTATCTACCTGTATCCAGAACACCCTTTTATCTTTGGCATAGAAGTAATGATATAGACCCAGTTCCGGTTTTCCACTCACAAAATAAACAGTAATGCCTTCTATATTCAATGGCGTGGACTCGCTGAACATTCCTGTTTTTCCCACTCTGCTGTTCATGGTCTCAAGAAGGGATGCGGCTTCTTCCTTTGTCTTAGACTCTGATACCCAGAATTTGGATTTGCTTGCAGGCGTACTCCTGTAGTTCGCTATATAGGCATTCTCTATTACTACACCCGGATTATTGCCGTGCAGTCCTCTTACTTCTGTCATGGCTGCATCTCCATCTCTGTAAAGAGCAAGGCTCATATCCCCCAGTTTGTCAGGGAACATGCTTGTGCTGCTTTTTTCCTGGGTAAGTAGGTAAGCTGCCGCAGTAACAGCTATTACTGCAATTATGAATATTGCAAGGTATAGTTCAGATTTATTTTTCTTCATGGTCTCACCTATATGTCCATTACAGCCTGTTTCACGATCGACAATTGATAACCTTCATCAGGAGAATCAAAAATTATCCAGAAAACTCTTCCCATCTTATAATCCATTTTGAAATAATAGTAATTATATGCGTTATTTACTCTCATCATATATACATCGGGCTTCACGAACTCCAAGATATCTACTTTCACGGGTTTGGTTCCATTCAACATACCCGCATCGCCGTGCCCTGTATGCGACTCGGTTTGTCCCACATCGCCTGAGTATTCATGCCCTTCGTGCCCTGTTGAACCTCCGAGCATGGAGTTCATAGCGTTGAATGCATCATTTGCAGCATTATGGTCAGGAGCCTCAACAACCCACATGCGCATGGTGCCTTTTCTGCTCGTATACACTGCTGAATAAGCTTTCGCCAGTGGTATATCTTTCAAGCCGTACATGTTCGAAATCTGCCGTGCTGCCGCCTCACCTGTTTCATATCTGGTCAATGTCATGTCACCCACTTTCTCTGTGAAAATGCTTTTTTTTGCACCTGATGGGTATAGAAAAGCTACTGCAAGCACAGCAGCCACAATAATTATAATATAAATTTTTTTCATATTTCACCTGTTAGGCCGCAGATTTTCCCGCTTCTGCAATAATTGTCCTGTCTTTCAGGATTGCCCTTGCAATATAAACGCTCCCAACCATGTTTGCCAGCAATCCGATTGTGATTATGGCATCTTTATACTGGATAAGGAATGAGGACGCTGCAAGGATAAAACCAACTGCGGGTAACAGATCGCTCACATGATGCAGGCAGCATGCCACCATCGTCAGCGACGATGTGGCCGAGCCAGCCATGCCCATTTTTTCTGAGCCGCCTATGTTTCCAGTCGTTATATTCCTGTGGTATCTGAAAAGCCCCATTTGAATCCCGACTGCTATGGGAATCAGGTACACAAATATCCCGTTACTAAGAAATACCTGGTATCCTTTCTCAATTGAACCTTCTGCCAGGGAGGCGATAGAGATGTTGAAAAATATTACAAGTATCCCTATACTTGTTCCGAAAACAAACGGATTTTTTAAAAGGTTTTTGATACCCTGGATTCCTGACATATACTTACCACTTAAAGATTCTCTCTTTTACTCCTGCAACGTCCTTGATCACAAGTTCAAATCTCTTGCTTTCTATCTTTGGAAACCGCAGGGTTCCGCTTGCATGATGCCCGCCTTCGCCCTCATAAGAAAGAGGTTGGTATGTTTTGCCACTGGAATCACGCAAATATGAATTTTTCTTAAAATCATCGTCATAGTCCTTATGGGCTGTGACTTTAATTTCAAAAGCAGTGGCATCGGTAATATCAGGCAAATAAGTGACTGATATTTTAATATCGGCTTCCGAATTCTCCCTCGGCTCCAATAAATCAGCCGGTGGCTTATCGTCTCCTGACAGGCATCCGCTGATGGCAACTGTGACCAATACGGATAAAGTAATTATTAGTCCAGATATTCTCATGTAAGTTCCTCTTTTTTGTTTTCATCAATCTGACTTTCAGGGTTCTGCGTACCATGTTTCATATTTTTCATCATAACAAGATGCATTATCGGGCAAAGTAGCAGTATTCCAAAAGAAAGTATATTCTGCGAAACTCCTGCAATCCATAAAATCCCGAGGAGTACAAGCGGGATTATACAGCCGAGCACCATCATTAATGTATGCCTGTGCTTGCTGAAAAACCCTTCATTTATATTTGGGTTATTTGTATCGCTTTCCATTCATGCACCTCTAATTCTTTGTAAAAATATTGATAGTTACCAGAACTTCCACCAGGGTTTTTTCTATTCTCATCTACCTGCATTCCACAAATTGGGTCTATTTGCATATTTTTCATTTCTCCTTTTTATGTTTTACAATATATGTACTTTACGTTTGATGTAAAGTAAGTATCTTATGGCGGCAGCGATGTATTTGTTCCAACGCCCCTGCCTGAATACTCACCATCGATTTTATTTCTGACATCTTTCAGCGAATATCCCGTCATCAACAGGTCCCTTGCCTCAAGTGTTATGTCGTTACACAGCTTGCATTCCGATGCATGCGGCTCATAGCTGCCATCAGGTTTGATGTAACAATCTTTCAGGCTCCTGTGCTGGAGGAGCTTATCCGAATGCTGCATGCCTGCGCATCCGCAGTAGCAGGCAAGGTACATGACTTTGTCCTGGTTCTGCGCAGCAAAAATGTAAGCCTCCATTACACGCCCGGTTTTCAGGGCGAACTCCGGAAGTTCGACTTTCACTGGTTTATTAGTATCCCAGCCTGTTAGTTTTTCACCTGGCGTTTTGTTTAACGTTTGTGCGCCGCTGGACAGAATGTATGCTATTATCAAGATCGCGCCAATCACAATTGCACCAAGAATAAATTTAGATTTCATATCATTCTCCGTATCATATTATCAACAGTATCACAAATCCCATCGCTACCATGAATGAGCCCATTAATAGTCTCACCCGTGCTTTATTTCTCGATTGCCACGCAACCATTTTATCTACCACTTTCCTGTTTGATGAGGCTAGAAGAACCGCAACAAGAGGCACGATAAGCATCAGGTTGTATAGCAGCAGGTACAATATGCCCTGAACCAGTGTTGATTGCAGCGACAACAGCCCGATGACAGCAAGATATATTCCGCCGCTGCACGGCACTGTGCAAAGACCGACAAGAACACCGGCTCCGAAGACGCCCGGCACTGTGGTGCGCTTTATCCAGTTGTTTATTGATGCGTGCATACTGCCAGGTATTGTCAGGAGGGAACTGCCAGGCATGAAAAAATCCTTCATAATAAAAACGCCAAGTATTATGGAAATAAATCCGGCTGCCTTACCCACAGCATGGGTTGTGGAAAAAAACGATATGGCGCTCAGGAAACCGATGCCTATCAACACATAGGTCACAAATATCCCACTTATGTAAATCGAACCCACCTTCATTAACCCGTACCTGTAATTTGCCTGCATCTGGAGCATACCCATGGTAAAGGTTATAAAAAGCAGAAGAACCGCAAACGCACATGGGTTAAAGCCGTCAACTAAGCCTGCAATGATTACAAGGGGGAGAGTTAATGTATGCGGGTCGATTGCCATTGTACTTCCTTCAAGCAACTATTAGGGTTCCGTGCATGCTTGGATTCTCTTTGCCTCCGCAGCATGAGTCGCAGTACCAGTGATATTCCCCTGCCTGTGTGGGCGTGAAGGTGAAGATTTTCTGGCTTTCGGGCTGAACTGTGATATTCACGTTGCTCAAACCTGCTGTAAGCATGAAGTTGTGAATGCCGCCGCCGTCTGTATGATGCGAATTATCCGGGTTGATCAGGTTTATGGTGACAGGCTGCCCTACTTTTGCTCTGATCGTATTTGGTTCAAAGCCTGCCATGGTGATGGTCATTTTAATGGCATCTTTGTCGACGGGCTCCAGAGACGCTGTTTTGCTCATAATTAAATATATTGCAGACTCACACTGACCTTTATCTTTTAATTTATCGATTTTAATAAAAATCTGGATTGCTTTCAGCCTATATTCTTCCATCAATTTCCTGAATTCTTCAGACCTTTCAGGTCCTGCGTGTTTTTCAAATCCGTGAATTGCCTGAAAAATCTTTCTTTTCTCAAGCTCAAGCTCTTCCAGGGTGTATTCCTTTCTTTTCCTTAGGATTTTCCCCCTGAAATGGTAAACCATTCCGAGTGAAAAGATAATCATGATACCGATTCCTGCATAAAAGTAATCCGTCTCATCTATCATCTTAATTGGAATGCTGACAGTTTCTCCTGCCTTAATATCTTTAAAAGAAATAATGTTAAATTCATTTCCGCCAAGCGTTAAAGTCTCATGCCCTCCTCCGGGATCCATTCCTCCTTTTTTATCAACGAATATCGAAAGGGAAGAGGTATTGTATATGGCGCTTTTATTGAATACATACTCTGAACTTTGGGGAAGAAGTGTATACGATACCTGCATCTGGAAGTTATCACCCGGCTTGATAGCCTGCATGGGGTCCATAAGCACCGTTTCCTCTTCCTGCACAAGGCAGCACTCCATTGCCTCGGTTTTCAGGTTTATTATATCCGGCGGGGTTGATATGGCAAAGAATGTATGGTTATCCTTACTGTAGTAAATCTCTTTACCTTCATTCCTGAATACAACGATCTCGGAAATCTCAAGGGAATTGTTTTTCTTTGAGATGAAAATATGGTCAAGAGCGACCCTTATGTCGTAGCTCAGATTTCCCGGATTGTGCCCATTAATTGAATTATTCTCATCGGTTTGGGCAGAGGTAATACTTATGAAATAAAATAATACTATTAAAACAGAAATGTATCCTCTCAATACGGTTTTCATTTTTTCTCCTTCCCGGAGATAAAGTCCCGGTATTCTTCTTCAAACCGCTGTTCGTACCTTGTCATATCAGGTATAATTTCCTTTTTCGGTTTTCTGGTAAAAATGTATCCAAGAAACACAAATAAAATGGTTAATGATATACCTCCTGCCCATAATGATATTGAACCTGTTTTTTCAGGATTTACCAGTATCTCCTTTCCGTATTCTGCCTGAAGTGCTGAAAAAATCTGGTTTTCCGAAAAGCCGTTTTCCTTCATCTGGGTGATCTCTTTTTTAACCTGTATTGCGGTGGTGCAATCGCATGTTGAAATAACCATGGCGCATTCGCACGGGCATATCAGGCCAGATGTCATAGCATCATCTGCCATGACAGGCTTAATTCCTGATATTAGAAGAACAAACAGCATAAGCACCCTGTACATTTTTTCCCTCATCTTCGGGAGATGTTATTGAACAGAGATGCGGGTCTCCCCGCATTCTCATGCATATTTACTCATTGCGCTCGATATCATCTATCCTCTGTTCAATAATTTCTTTTAATTCTACCCTGTTTTCTCCTTCTTTTTCCCGTTCCAGCAGCTCTTCCAGAATATCTATGTCGCCTATATGTCCTATCGTTTTTTCAAGTTCCGGAACTGGCTGGTTGAGATCCAGGTTTAACGCTGCTTCTTTTAACTGTTTTATTACAAGCGTTGCATTTTCTTTGTGTTCTTTCTTTAATTCTTTGTACTCTTTTTCCGTGATTTGTCCTGCATGGAATTTATTTTCAAGAACAAGAATCGATTCGAATGCTGCAGTCTTTTCAACAAGCAATTCATCGAATGACATTTCACTTATGTCTTTCCCGGCGGCATTCTCTGTAACAATATTGGGCTGCGAGACTACATCAACTGCTCCCTGCGGCTCATCGGTCAATACATTCGCTGCAGGCGCTGGTTTAACAAAGCGTCTTCCTCGCTTTTTGCCAATTTTGTTCTTGAGCAACTGCTTTCAATCCCGAAACCGTTCTTCTTATCAGAGAGCAGAGTAATGTATGACGTATTGTATATCATATCTTTGTAAAATAAATTCTTTGAAGATTCCGGATTAAAAACATACGATATCTGTGCGGTGTATGTTTCCCCGGGTAAAATCGGATTCATGGGGTCTATCCAGGCTGCATCCTTTTCCCTTTGCAGGCAGCATTCCATTGCATCGGTCGTGAACCTCGTTATACCCTCAGGCGTTGAAATGCCCACAAACGCGCGGTCCTTACTGAAGAAAACCTTATCTCCGGTATTCATGAATTCAACATATTCATCAACTTTTATCCCATTGGCTGTTTTTGAAAGCACAACGTGGTCAATTTTTACATTGAGGACATCCCCGTTCTTTGTGGAATCGTAAACTCTAAAATCGGCATTCTCTGATGCATTTACCTGTTTTGTATAAGGTACATCGGTATAATTTGCCACCACCAGGTAACTCTTCCCGGCATTGACCATGTTAAATGAATATTTCCCTGTTTTATTGGTAACAGCGCTCATTACCTCAATCCCTGTTTCATCCAGTAGGCGCACCGGTATTCCTTCAAGTGTCTTATTCGCCTTCACTACATATCCCTCGATCTTTTCCGAGAGATTGAAATCCACAATAGCGTTGCCCTGAAGACCGATATTCTCCCCGTATGTAATGCCGCTGTAGGTCACATTGACCCGGTACATGCCGTTGTTAAGGTTATTAAAGATATACCTCCCATCTTTATCCGTCGCTGTATCCGAAAGCGGTTTGAAATTATAAACAACACCTGTCTCAGCGCTCTGCGTGGTGTTAACTCTGCTCAACGTAACTTTCTGGTCGGCAAGCTTTTTCCCGAAAGATACAACACTTCCGTTGATTTCAGCGGCGGATGCGGCGCTGCCGAAAATGACAAGTATTATAAAAATTGGAAATAATTTATTCATGTTTTTTTCTCCTGCAAGAATTTTTCATATTCATAATCAAACCACAAGGTTATTGTATATCGTTTTCTCAGAAAGACCCTGATCGACCATTGCCCTGACTTTATCTTTTAACTCAAGTGCGCTCGGGCATGTGCAATCAATCGCAATCATTGTACATCCGCCCTGGTCAGGGCAGTTCAGGTTTGCAGTGATTTCTTCCTCGGTGACAGCGAGTACTGGCACTGTAAACACAAGTAAGAAGAACCAGATTGCCACTATTTCATGTTTCATAAACACTCTCCGCGGTAATTGTTTTTTGTACATTTTGATTTATATTTACATCATCAGATATTGTTCTTTGCCTTATCGGAACAACAGTTGAAATGCATATCAGGATTCCCAGGATGAGCACATAGAATCCCCCTATCCACATCAGGAACATCATGGGCATAACTTTGATTTTTACAGTAGCGCTATCAGCAGTGATAGCCTGGGCTGAGAAATATAAGTCATCAATTCCCACAGTGTAAGCCATGGGTTTGACATTGGTGCTTTCCTGCTTCGCATAATGATACATGCGCGCTTCGGCTTTTGTTAAAACCTTCTCCCCGTTCTTATATACATCAAAATATGCCGCCTGAACATCCCTGTTGTTTTGGGCAAACTGGTCAATCTTTGTGAGCTTGAAGTCATAATCTCCAACGCTGTATGTACCGCCAGCTCTCATGTTAAAGGTCTGTGCCTGCTCGTAAACCACAGCGCCCGCGGCAGCTACGATTATCATGAGGATTGCAATATGGCACATGTAGCCGCCGAAGGTGCGGCGGTTATTCATGAACGCTCTGGAAATATTCTTTAAAGTTCCCGCATCCTCCAGTTTTTTCTGCTTATTTACTATTCTTGATATATCCAGAAGGTGGGTAGATACGACAAGTACAGTGCCTGCGACTGCAACAAAGAGAGCATAAAAATCACGGATACCGAGCGCAAAGGCGATGAACATTGCAACTACTGCCGCTACAAGGGGTCTGGTAAAGTTTCTCTTAAGATGGGAAACCGAAGCTTTCCTCCATGCAATGAGGGGGCATATCGCCATCAGGAAAAGAAGCGCTATCCCAAGCGGGACATTTATCTGGTTATAGAAACTCGGACCGACCATGACCTTGTAGCCGCGGAAGGCTTCTGAGAGCAATGGATATGTCGTCCCCCAGAGCACAGAAGCGGTCGCAGCCATGAATATCCAGTTGTTGTAGAGGAAACTTGCTTCCCGCGATACGAAAGACTCGAATACCTTCTTGCTCCGTATCGAATCATATTTCCATGCCACAAGCATGAGCGTGGCTGCAAGCACCACGATCATATAGTTGATGTAATATGGTGCGGTCACGGATTGCCCGAAGGTATGGACAGAAGCGATTATCCCGCTTCTTGTGAGCAATGTCCCGTACACCGTGAGTTCCCAGGTGAACAGGATGAGCAGTATGTTCCAGAACTTCATGCCGCCTTTACGTTCAGTTATCATGGTGCTGTGGTAGAACGCTGTCATTGTGAGCCAGGGCAGGAATGAGGCGTTCTCAACCGGGTCCCAGCCCCAGAACCCGCCCCAGTTAAGCACTGTATAAGCCCAGTAGCTCCCGAACATATTGCCAAGAGCCAGCCCTAGCCATGCCCACAGCGCCCAGCGTCTTGCGCGGTATGTCCAGGTATCATCCGAAAGATATATGCCTGCGACCATTAACGCAAAGGGGATAATCACTCCTGCATAGCCCCAGAAAAGCGTGGGAGGGTGGAAGAACATGCCCGGGTCCTGAAGAAGCGGGTTCAAGCCGTTCCCGTCTGCCGGCATGAAATCAAGCATCCTGAAAGGGCGGGATACTGTGAGCAGCATATAGAAGAAATAAGTGAGGGTAATGAGGATTACTGGCATTGCATGTTTGATCAGGTTGTCATAGGATTTCCCTCTCGCAGCAATTACTGCAATATAAATGGAGATTAACCATGCCCAGAGCAATAATGAACCGTCAGCGCCCGCCCAGAATGCTGAGAGGGTGTAAGCCATGGGTAAATCCAGGCTGCTGTAGATTGCTACATACTCGTACTGGAAATTACGTGTAATGAACAGATTAAAAAGCCAGATGGATGCGATTGTGGTCAGTACTGCAATTCCAATGATGGCAATCCTGGCGCTGTCAAAAAGCTCATTTTTCTTTTTCCATATCCCTATTATATGGGCTACAAGTGCATATACGCTCAAAATCAGTGCAATGATTAATGTTGTTTCACCTAATTCCATTAAAATTCTCCTTTATGTTTCGTTATGGTCTCCGTGATCAAGGTCTCCACCGTATTTTGAGGGGCATTTCGTGACAACCTGGGTTGCCTGAAAAGTGTTGTTTATGAAATATCCCGTAACAACTGCAGGGATGCCCTCCTTGTAATTCCCCGGCATTCCTTCGTTTGATACCACAGTGATCGTGCCATTGTTATCCCCCAGTTTGAATGTAAGCCTGGCTTTCTCAGGCTCCCATATAGTAGAGCCTTTCACTATGGAGCCGTTCACATTCACCACTTTTCCGTTTAAAGAATCCGCCTTCTGCACGAATTCGCCTACTTCATAGTAAAATGAGAGTGCGTTGCTGAAACTCTGCGCCCCAAGGTATATTAATAATATAGCTACAATCCCGATGCCGAACATGTTTTTATATTTTCTGTTCATTCAGGTTCCTCTTATTCAACCTCAACTTTACAACTATTGTAAACTAAGTCAATTGAGAACGTGCTTATTTATGTGGGTTGTGGTTTATAAAAAAAAAGTAAAACGTTTTTTAACTTAAAATTTCTAAATTCATCGGATGGATTTGGAAAAATAGTAGCAGAATAGGATTAATGTTAATATTAGATAGCAATAGTAGTATAATTATTTTAATAATATTTAGTAATAAAGCAGAAAAGGTGACCGGAATATGATAGGAGTGCGGTATTGCTTTCCCGGCCACTAATCTACTTGTAGAACTTATTTCTTAATGTGGGTTGTGGTTTAAAAACGAAATAAAACATTGTATTATTTGATATTTTTTAAAAGGTAAATAACAATACCATTTAGAACAGAAACAAGAACTGCACGTCCAGACCTATCAATGTTATTTTACAAATGATGTTCATCCATCGTTGTATAATCCAGGATCAACACCACGGCAGCAATAACTAAAGCAACATCAATGGCTCTCCCGATCTTTATTCACTCCAGCATTTGCCTCTACTACCATGATGTCAGGTAACCTGTACCTACCCCATGTCTGGTTCGCCCAAATTGCTCCTGCACCTATCATGATTGGTGAGAAATGATTTAAAATAAAAAGAGGTTTACAGCATAGCCTTAGTTGTTGTTGCGCTGGAACCCATCATCGAACCCGCTTCAGAACCCATGCCTCCACAATGATCTTCGCCAGTAGCTTCAGTATTCATCATTGAACTCTCATTTGTAGCATTCATCATGCCTTCGTATGTTTCTGACTGCATCATTTGCTCTGGACAATTTTTTGACATATTCTCCATCATTTCAGGAGTACATTCATGATTTCCCGAGTCCTTTGTTTTCTCGCTCGTATTCTGTGCCATTGCGACTGCGGCTCCGAATACCAGCAGTATCCCGAGAATTCCAATGACTAAGATTGTTTTCTTTTTCATAGTTCTCATCTCCTTGTAAGATATGATATTACTACAACTACGATAATCATGATTACCAGGTGCAGCCACATACCCGAGCCACCGCCGCCGCAGCAACCGCCGCCATGGGCTTGCTCTTTTTCAACGGGATTTTTTTTAATGCCCGTTTGGTCTCCTTTTATATCATCGTCTTTTTCTTTCGGTTTACTTGATCCACAGCAATCCATTTTTCATTTCTCCTTTAGGAATCTTTTAAGGTTATCTGCTATGTGTAGTCTGTATTAATGGTCATTTTGCTTTAAATTTGGAAGATTTCCATTGAATTTATTTATGATTTTAAAAATTGTACCAGAAATGTGATTGACCTCACCTAGTGAGCCTCAAATTTCCTGAGCTTTCCGCCTGCGAACTGCCCTAAAAAATCAGATATCATAAGAAGAGGTATGACAGTCCAGCCAAAACCTGAGAATATTCTCAATAAAAATA
>JAPZAN010000108.1 GCA_027460605.1 Candidatus Methanoperedens sp. | reverse complement strand
AATTACGGATGTATAGTGGCATGTCAGGATGCAAACCTTAATTTAAGAAAAAAAGCTTATAACACCACATGGACGAGAATACCGTAAACAGGACAAAGGCTGCCATCAACGCCCTGATAGATATAGAGCAGTTGTGGATTGAGAACACGCCCAATTATAACCTCTCCACGCAGGAACTGCTGGTTCTCAAGAAAAGGCTTGAGCGGGCTTCGGAGAATGTTTCTAAGATTTATGAGGAGAACAGGGCAAAGCTGCAGGCTGCTGAGGATGAAATCAAAAAGATGCATGAGGGGAAGAAAAAGAAAGGCTGAGATGAGACTATGGAATTTTCACTTATGCTCGGAATATTATCTTTTGCTATTTCAATAATCGCTATTGGAATCACTATAAAATCTGACCGGATGATGAAATCCATCGCCAATTTAGAATATGATGAGAAACTTGCAATAATGGCCTCGCACAGCGAAAAGATAAAAACTGATAAGAGCTTGGGTTTTCTCGAAAGGATAAAAAATGATTTTAGTGCAGTTTCTAATCTTCAAGTGTATGCAAATAGCAAAAGAAAAGAGAAGTTAATTGAGGACTACATAATTCCAATTGTGGAGACTGTTTTAAATGATAGCAATCTTCGTAGCGAGTGCGCAGTTGTTATATCTGAAATAATTGACATTGCACTAGGGTATGGTATTGCTACGGATAGGATTAAGAATCTTAGACAGAGATTAAGGGGAAAATAATTGCGTCCATTTTTAATTATATAGTTGATTTGCCCTATCTCTATGCCGTTGGAAAGTGTGAAAATGATACAAAAGATAAAATCAATATGGGATCACCTCACTAAAAGAGAAATAAGAGAAATGCCCGCGCCGATCACCGCGGAAGGAATACATCTGGACAATGGTAAGAATTATTCTTCATGTGATTCTCCGAAAGGATGGCAGCCTGAGATATTTACACCCTCTACAATAGTTATCACTGGTGGTTGGGCTGAGTGGAAACTTAAAGTTACTGAGCATATACGAAGAGACTTGATAGATATGACACTGAAAATAGAGACTATTCGTACACATGGTATGTTGCATACTGCTACTCTTAACAAAAGTGCCAGTATTTTTGTAAACGATCAGCTTGTGGACAAAATATACTTAGTGAAGCCCCATCCTCACGGTGAGGATTATGGAGTAGACAGCCGAAGACCGTTCCCTATATTTCGTTATATTAATAGAGATGAAGACATCCAAAGGATAAAGGTGACTGTGGATAATGATGTAAGCTGGGATATAGATCGTGTGACCTTGGAACCTATACTCCTAAGAAAAGAGTGGAAACCAGAAGCAACAATGATTGTCGGGGCAATAATTTCTGCCATAATAGGAGGTATTGTAAGCTTTATAGATCCCAAGTGAGAAATTTAAATTAGCAAATAAAAGAGAAATCGAAGATGTTTCAAATATTATTTTGCGCCTGAATTAAAAAATAGAATTTTAAAAACTGACAAGTACACCAATCTTCGAGCATCTGCACCGATGCATATCGGATTTTAATCCGAGATGATAAGTTTCTCATGCCCCCAACATGCGATAGGTATCCAAAAACCCCCATCAAAACCCCAACCATCACCTATTTATATCAATTTAACTTTACTGAAATCAAGTTTAATTGATTCGGTGGACATAAATGCACATCTCAGATGGGATTCTGGAGCCAAAATGGATTTTATTCTGGTTCGTAATATCTGCGATATTCATCTCACTCGGCTTGCGTATAATCAACAAGCGCATCGCAGCCGACCCCGCATACCTTCCCCGGATTTCACTCATCGGCGCCGTGGTATTTGTCATATCAGTCTGGCACATTCCCGTACCTGTGACAGGCTCATCATCCCATCCTGTCGGTACGCCATTGGCTGCAATCATAATAGGACCTTTTGCAACAGTCGTGATAAGCGCGATTGCCCTGTTCTTCCAGGCATTCGTAGGTCACGGCGGCTTGACTACTATCGGCGCGAACACATTTTCGATGGGAATTGTTGGGACATTCAGCGGCTATCTTGTTTACAGGCTGCTGAAAAACATCTCTCCTCTGTGGTTTTCCGCCGGAATGGCAGGGTTTGTGGGAAGCATCCTCACATACCTGACAACAGCACTTGAGCTTGCCCTTTCCCTGAATCCTGGAAATGTGATGCACTACTGGAAATTATATGCCATGGGTTTTATTCCCACACAACTGCCCCTTTGTATTGCAGAATTTGCATTTACGGGATATGTGATAAAATATATATCCGAGACAAAACCAGAAGTGGTTGCGCCAGCCGATGTTTGCCTTGATAGGTTCACGAAAACGGCTCTGGGTTTGATGATTTTAATCACATCCCTGCTTGCCATAGGCGCATATATCGGTTACTTAGGGGGGGGAAATATGGCAGGCACCGACAGCACTGTGGAAGCGCTTGCCGCGCCAGGCGCAATATCAAATGGAATAGGGGTCAGACTGATGGCACGAATCGGTGAGCCGATTGGCTTTGGTTCCGTTGGAATTATAGGCGGTCTGATCACCGGATATTTCTGGTCAGTGGCAAGGAGGAAATCCTGATGCTGGATTGGCTAACGGGTGACCCACTGAACGGAATCGCAATTACCGTAGGGTTCTTTGTTTCGCTCATAATAGGGCGATACCTGAGACTATGGCGCGAAAGGAATATGGGTGCAAAATGACCGATTCAAGAATCAAAATTTTGATTTCGTTTCTTTTGATCACCGCAATAACAGTGATGAAGCACTGGTATTTACCAATCTCCATATCACTGCTATGCATTGTTCTTGCGGCAAAACTAAAGGTAATCAGGGATTACGGTAAAAAACTCCGGTTTCCCTTAGTCTTAGCCCTGTTCATTTTCGTAACACAGGGCTTTACCTACGGGGTTAATGCCGTAAATCTTGGAATCGTCTCGGTATATTCAGAGGGAATCGAGTACGGTTTTCTAATATTCTCGCGGGTATTCGCTTCTGCCTCTATCCTGCTGCTCCTTGTAATCACAACTTCCGAGAATGAGCTGCTTGAAAGCATGCGCTACTTTGGGGTTCCGAAAACCATGCTTGAGATTTCCTCGTTCATGGCACGCTACATCAAGACTTTTTCAAGTGAGGGGAAAAAACTGAAACTGGCGCAGAAATCACGGTGCGGCTTCCCAAAGAACGCCGGGTTCAAGAAGAAAATGCACAGCCTTGCCTCGATATCAGGAGCGCTCATCACGCGCGCATTTGCAAGAAGTGAAGAGGTCTATAGAGCCATGCTCTCGCGGGGCTGGAAGCAGGATTTAAGGTATTCGATAGACTGCCACCCATTAAATAAAAGAGATTTGATTCTGGGAATTATATTATCTTCTGGGATTTTCGTACTGCTTGGACTTGACAGGTTGGTGTGGTAAAATGAACGCTATAAAAACAATCGGACTTGAATATACGTATGCCGATGGAACAAATGCCCTCTCAGGCATAAATTTTGAAGCAAAGGAGAGTGAAAAAGTTGCCATACTCGGACCAAACGGGAGCGGGAAAACCACCCTCTTCTATCACTTTAACGGCCTTGTTGAACCGGCGCGCGGGGAAGTACTGGTTTTCGGTCAAAAAATCAGTAAAACCAATATCGATGAAGTTAGGAAACGTGTTGGTCTTGTTTTCCAGGAGTCGGACAACCAGTTGTTTTCGCCCACCGTGTTTGAAGATATCGCTTTTGGCCCCAAAAATCTCGGATTGGGCGCGAATGAGATAAAGAACAAAGTGTCTCAGGTGCTGCACAGATTCGATATCGAGAACCTTGCCCGCAAGAATCCTTCCAACCTGAGCTGCGGGCAGAAAAAAAAGGTAGCTATCGCAGGGGTGCTGGCAATGGAGCCTGATGTCCTGATTCTTGATGAACCCACTTCCGGCATGGATGCAAGCGGAATTACCGATACAATTGACATCCTCGATGAGTTAAATGATGAAGGGAAAACAATTATAATATCAACCCATGATTCCGACCTTGCGGCATCATGGGCAGACCGCGTGTATATACTCAATAAAGGAAAAGTCTTTAAATCGGGAATCCCAAGGCATATTTTTGCGGATGAAAAACTGGTCAGGGAAGCAGGGTTGAGGCAGCCAGTAATAGTCCAGACATATCGTGAATTCCGGGCGCGTGGAATATCAAAAGGTGAAATCCCGCTTTCAGTCCTTGATCTTATGGAATCTGTCGATGCAAAAGTAATGAACATCAGGTGCGCCATAGCAGCCTCCGATGTCTTGGCAGGCGATGATGTCTGCCTCGGAATCAAAGACGGCATGCTGGTTGCGGATAAAGGTTCAAAAGGCGTTACGGGGAAAGTGGTGTTTGCAGGAAAAAAGGGCGAGGATATTGCAGTAAAAGAAGTGACCGGGGACTTGCAGCAGCTTGCAGGCAGGATAACAATCGTCAGGGTTCCAGGAATAATCGAAGGTGGCTCAAGGGCGGTGGACATGGAAAAGGTTCGTGAAATACTTTCTAAAAACAAGCATCAAAAGATAGGCGCGATGGGCACATCTGCGAAGGTATTGGTTAATAAGATGGGAATCAGGTGCGATTTTGAGTTTGATGTAATCCAGTCAGGCATGCTTGCGGCGCTCCGGGGTTTTGACGTGTGCATTTTTGCTTCAGGGGGGATGGCGGGCAGGGTAATTGAGAATGTGAAGGAGAGAAAGCTCAAATACGAATGCTTTGTGCTATAGTTATATCCGATATGGCGCGCATAAAGTATGCAGGAGAGGAAGTAACCGCAGATAAACGCGGATGAACGCATTTTGAGCCGGATAGTAATCGCAATAGGCGGGAACGCAATCCTGAATCCCGCAAGGGGAAGCCCGGTAGAGCAGCAGAGAATGATAGATGAAACCTGCAGGGAAATTGCCCAGATTATCCGGAAAGGCTACGATGTTGTCCTGACACACGGCAACGGCCCCCAGATAGGGAATATTCTTGCGATGCAGGAAGAATGCGCTCTTGTCCATCCCCAGCCTCTGGACGTATGCGGAGCGCAAACGCAGGGGATGCTCGGGTACTCGCTCCAGCAGTCGCTTGATAACAGGCTCAGGGAAAGCGGGATAACAAAGCAGGTCGCAACAGTGCTGACGCAGGTGGTAGTGGATGCGTCCTCTTCTTCTTTTACTAATCCCACAAAGCCGATTGGTATCTATTATCCTGAATCAAGAGCACAGGAAATGATAGCGCTGGGAATAAAGATGATACATGATAAAAAGGGCTACCGCCGTGTTGTTCCTTCTCCCATGCCGCTTCAGATTGTGGAAGAAGAGGTCATAAAGAAACTTGCTGCTCTTGGAGTTATTGTCATTGCGGCAGGCGGAGGCGGAATTCCGGTTATCCGGAAGAATGGCTCGCTGGCGGGCGTTGAAGCTGTAATTGATAAGGATTTGACGGGAAGTCTCCTGGCATCTGCTGTCGGGGCTGAAACTTTTTTGATACTTACAGATGTTGAAAAGGCGGCATTGAATTACGGGAAAGATAAACAGGTTGACCTTGATGAAATCACAGTTTCAGAAGCCGAGCGATACATAGAAGAGGGACATTTCGGGAAAGGCAGCATGGAACCTAAAATTCTTGCAGCTCTCAAATTCATAAAATCGGGTGGTAAAATCGCAATCATATCAAGTCTTGAGAAAGCGCTGCCAGCGCTTCTTGGTACTGCCGGTACGCGGATTATAGCATAATCTTCAGGTTGGCTTTCTTGAAGAGACGACCTTATTCAGGTCTGCTACCAGCGCATCCACATTGATACCGTGCGCCATTGCTCCTTCCTCTATGCTTTCAAAGGCAGACACATGGCATCCGACGCAGTGGAGACCATGTCTCATAAACACCATCATCGTTTCTGGATACTGGCTCACTACTTCCTCGATTTTCATGTCTTTTGTTATCATGATTTACTCCTATTTATTCGTATAGTGACGAACATTGATAAAGCTTTCCAACCCTGTATAAATCTAACATTCCTGCATTTAAAAGTTCTGTTATTTATTTCAGTGATGCGTGCCTTCTATGACTTTCACCCCTTTCTTAATTATCATTTGTTTTATTTCATCTATATGAGGGCATTTCGGGTAGCCCCTTTCCATAAGCATACATGAACTCAGGTGAACCACATCCACGCCATGTTTGAGGAGACTATCCACAAGCCTGAAAACCCGCCTGCCCGGGCATCCTCCGCATGTGAAAAATCCAATAATCTCCGCATCCCTGCCGTATTCCTCAAAATGTACTTTTCGCTTGTTGAACGCCTTAAAGCACGCAACACCCGGACAGGTCTCACTTACGATATCGCACCTGACGACCGCAATCTTCGTGGTCTTTTCATCCTTTCCCAAAAGGGCTCTAAATTGAGCTTGCGCTTCTTTCACGTCCCCGATAGTGACAATGTTCTTTCCTCTCTTTCCCACAGATGTTTCAATACCCATTTTCGCCATACTGCGGATGTGTTCGGGTACTTTCTCAAGCTCTTTTAATGCTTCGGGTTCCCATTCCATTCGTATTACCTCAAGCTTTTTTTTATAAATATGTTTGCAAGTTTATTCATAACACTTATTTGAACCCGTATAATGTGACTTCCATGTCGGCGTCTATGAGATAATCAAAATCAATTAATTTATCCCATCCCGCTTTCTGGAAAACGCCGCCAATGCATGCCCCGAAAATTTTCCTGTCGGGATACCCTTCTGTAATTTCATCAATCATTTTCTTTAACCCGCTGACATCCACTTCCATTTTCGGCATTGCCAGACCTCCGAGAAGTACAACCGTATCTGATGACGGATTGGCTTTTTCCCCGACCTGCATCCCGTAATCTGTCATTACAACCCTTGCCGCCAGCTCTTTTTGCAGGTTCGGGATGAATACCATCTCTTTTCCTGCATCACGTAAAACAAAGCCCAAAAGCTCGGCAAAAGGATTGCACCAGCCCGGACAGCCGATAAAAGTAATCTTTTTCCTTCCGCGCGCTAGTTTCCGGAATGCGGTGAGCATGCCGCCGATGCCGGATGTTTTTTCAATTGGTTTCATGGAATCACACGGCTATGGATTGTTGAAGTGGGATATAAGGGTTTATTAATCAATATCAAAACAAGATAACAAAAATATAATTAAAAAAAATAAAAGAAAAAAGGAAAATTAAATCAGCGCAGCAGTTATTCCCTGCACGCCTGACTGGATGATAATCGCTGTTGTGATTATTACACCGGCCATCTCAAGCGCCACTGCTACATTTCCTTTCTTGAGTTCCTCGAACTCCTCGATTCCCTTGGTCAGCTTGTCGAGTACGTTCAGTGCGAGATATATTGCTGCGATTGCAAGCACGATTCCGAGTATTAACTGGAGTATGCCCAATCCGATTGCTGTCAAGCCGCCTGCGGACAGGATGCCACCCGCCGATGCCTGGGCTGCTTTAATGCCGCTGGATATTCCTGCAACGCCCGACTGCACCACGATGCCTATCGCAAAAAATACCGAAGCGACAAGAATTCCTATGGCAGTGTTGCCTTTTGCGAGTTCCTTTTGTTCATCGATTCCTTTAGTTATCCTGCCAAATACTGAAAAGCCGATATACAGTGCAACGACTGCAAGTATTATGGCTATAACTAATTGTATAATCCCTACAACTGCATTTATTGGGTCCATAATTCACCTCACGCTTTAAGCGTTATCCTGTATAATGGAAATAGGGTCATATAAAATTATTGTGAACCTTCATTCAAGAAGTTTCAGGGCTTTATTCGGGCAAACTATAATGCAGCGCATACATTGCGTGCATCTATCGTAATCTATTCTTACAATGCCGTCGATGCGCAAAAGAGCCCTCGCGTTGCACACGCTGTCGCACCTGCCGCATTTCATGCACCCGATAACTGTTATCAAACCATTCATTGCCCTTCATAAGCTATTTATGCTTATAGATATTTAGATAGGTTTTGTCTAAATTGTGCAAAACGGAGGGTTTCATGCCAAGATCTATTCCTGAAATGATACGGGGGGACTTCAAATGCGAGGATATTGCAAAATGTATTCTCGGGCTTAAGAATATCGACATTGACGCCTATAAAATGCTTGTTACAAAAGGCCCTATGACCGCAGAACACCTTGGCGAGCTTTTGAACAGGGAACGCAGCACAGCCTACAGGTCGCTCCAGAGTCTGATGGTATGCGGTCTTGTGTACCGGGAAACTAAAACAATCAGCGAAGGCGGCTATTACTATGAATATATCGCGCTTGACCCATGTAAAATGAAAGAGAAGGTAGCAGGGAATATATACGAATGGTATAATAAAATGAAAAAACTTGTGGGCGATATCGATAAAGAAATTATGAAATAATCACACACCGAAAATACTATCGCATACTTCTTCCACGTTCTCCCTGAACTCTCTTTGTGAAAAACCCATCATTGCAGCCGCGAACATGGCTCCACCGGCGCCCACTCCTTCTTTTACATCCCCTGTTTCATACATCCGAAGACCCGGGAACCTGGAATCACCAAAGCCCGGGTCAGCAGCATAAGCTTTGTAACCCAGGATTTCTGTCATTTCCCTGAAATTGGCGCTCGGGTCATCTGCAACATAATGGGTTGTTGCGATGGAAACATCCTTTTTCAGCCCGAGATGCTTAATTATACTCAAAA
>JAPZAN010000107.1 GCA_027460605.1 Candidatus Methanoperedens sp. | reverse complement strand
CCGTTCCCGTCTTTGCGCGCAAAAGTTCCGCGATATCGGGATTCTTCTTTTGCGGCATTATGGATGATGTGGATGAATACCTGTCATCAAGCTCGATAAAACCGAATTCGGATGAACTCCAGAGGACAAATTCTTCAGCCATGCGGCTTAAGTCCGTCATCAAATTGGAGAAAGAACTCAGGCTTTCTATCATAAAATCGCGCGTACTTACGGCATCCATGGAATTCGAAAGTGCAGAGTCAAACCCGAGGAGTTCCGTTGTCCTCTCCCTGCTTATGGGAAAGCCTGTTGAAGCAAATGCGGCAGCGCCGAGCGGGTTCTGGTTCGTGCGACCAAAAGCCATATTTATCCTTTCAATGTCGCGCGAAAGCGCATTTGCGTGCGCCAGGAGGTGATGAGCCAGTGTGGTTGGCTGGGCGTGCTGGGTATGGGTGTATCCGGGCATGATGGTTTCAGGATTTTCTTCTGCTGTTTTGACAAGCGTTGCGACAAGGGTATGAACTTCCTCTAAAAGGGAAACGAGTTCCGTGCGCAGCGCGATGCGTATGCATGTTGCAACCTCATCGTTGCGTGAGCGCCCCGAATGCATGCGCCCCCCCGTATCCTCGCCAACAAGTTCAATAAGCCGGGCTTCAAGGGCTATGTGGACATCTTCATACGAGGTATCAAGAGCTGAAATTCCTTCTTTTTGAATCTTATCAAGACCTGAGAGGATGGTTGAGCATTCGCTGTCCTTTATTATGCCCTGCTCTTTTAGCATAACAACATGGGCTTTATCCACTTCAATATCAGCGTCGAATATCCGTTTGTCCGCTTCCATAGATGATGTGAAACGCATTATGTCTTCATCCTGTTTGACCTGGAGACGACCTCGCCTTAGTATATTCATAAAGCGACACCTCGCTTTATGCGGTCCCGAGTCACGCCTCGGGAGGGCGTGTTCGGGTATGGTTCCACCATACCCGTCGTTTGATAAACCTTTCTTAAAGGTTTACGTATGGCTTCGCCATACGTGTCTGCGAAGTAAAGCGGCGCGACGGTTTTGCGGTATAAGGGTATGCTGCGCATACCCCTTCTTTTGATAAAACTTTCATAAAGTTTTTTCATAAAATCTCTTTAATTCATGTCAATAGGTATAAATATAGACTTCTGACCTGGTCGTGCCATGAATCAATTTTTTAATAGAAAGCTATTTAATTCCTGAAAGTAGCATTTGGCGCGTGTCTTTACTTACGCTTCTGGTTATAAGCCTCCTTTCAGGTTCATTGATCAAGCTCACCGATGATATTGAGGATAAGAACCTCAGCCGTAGAATTTACGCAATACCCTCCGGGCTTGCTTACGGATTATTGATGGGGTACCTGATGATATCCGATACCGGCGCCGCCCTTCTTTTCGGCGGCATCGTCCTCGGGAACCTGATAACAGGCAAGATTAACAGCGCCGGACATTATTCCGGTCTTGGCGCAATACTTGCCGTGGTTTTCCTATACGGGACAAAGCTCTCTCCTCTTGTACTGCTAATAGCGATGCTTGCGGCTTTTGATGAGATGGGAGATTTAATACAAACGCCGAAATTCATGGATTTCATATTCGAGTACAGGTTAATCCTGAAGCTGGGGGTACTGGTACTTGTTATCATGAACATACTGGGGTTGAACGCTTTATTATTCCTTCTCGCATTCGATGCTGCATATATGCTGACGGGCGGAATAACAGGGAGAGCCGCACATGAGATATGATGTTGCTGTCATAGGCGCGGGGCCTGCGGGCTCTTTCGCAGCTGAAAAGCTCTCGTCACTCGGTCATAAAACCATTATAATAGACCCGTGCTATAAAAAAAAGGCATGTGCCGGTATCCTGACTGCGCAATATGCCAGGGAATACAAGATAGATGATGCGTATGTAGAAAGGGAGTTAAAGGGTATCCGGCTCTCATTTCGTGATATCAGGGCTGAAATAACATACAGGAAAGCGGTTGAGTATTCCATAGACCGCGAAGCCTTTGATTCTTTTAACCTGAATGAAGCCATTAATGCGGGGGCAGGGCTGAAAAAAGACATAGCCCTGTCGTTAGAGGAAAATGACTCCTCTGTTGCAATCAGGACAACAAAAGAGCAAATAGACGCAGATTATGCGATTGTCGCGTCAGGCGTGTCGGATTTAAGCCGTCTTTGCGGCGGCGCGAAGAAATATGCCTATTGTGTGCAGCAGAAAAAAAATGAGGAACCTGATGATTATTTTGAAATGAACCTGATGCATGGCGGTTACTCGTGGAGCGCGCCAAAAAAGAACCACGTGCTCACAGGAACATCGTCGCTGAACGGTTACCCGGATATTCCCGGTGAAAAAGGTTTGATACCGCTTGAACCTGCTGAAAAAACATTCTCCAATAGATTTCTCCTTGCAGGCGATGCAGCAGGATTCGTATCACCGTTTGAGGGCGAAGGGATATTTTATGCACGGCGTTCCGGGGAAATTGCGGCAGAAGTATTATCCGGCGCCATTTCAGGAAATAACGCTCTTGCCAGCTTCGAGAAACGATGGAAAAAAGAATTCGATTTTTCAACGCTTGCCATGCTTGCCCGATTTTTATCTAACGATATGGTTCTGGAAGCATTTGTGCGTGAAATCAGGGACAACGAGAGATTTAGGTACTGGCTGGATGCTTTTTTCAGTCCACTGGGTTTTACAGTGGTCACATTATTATGAATTGGGGGATTATGTCAATGTAGCCCTGACCGTACTTGCAGCCATTTTCTGTGTTTTTATTGGTTTTATCCTGATACGGCAAGACAAAAGTCTTCTCGGGAACATTAACGGTATAAGCACCCTTTCCTCAATATTTATGATGACCACTGCTGCTGCCATAGGCGGGCTGTCGTATTTTGTCTTTGCAGAAATCCCGGCAATGAACATATGGATAATTTCAACCGTAGCCGACCAGACCATATGGCTTGCCTCGGTTTTCGGGGTAACGATAACAAGGCTTGACTGGAACCTGATTGCGGTCAATGGCTATAAGGTCGAAATAATCCTGGCATGCACGGCAATAGAAAGCATTGCATTGTTTATCGGGATAATCACAAGCGCCAATGCGCCCTTCAAACGGATTGCCCCGGCATTTTTCGTCTCGGTCCCGGTAATATACGGATTGAATTTGATAAGAAATGTTTTCGTGGTTGACGCCTATGGAATGACATGGTTTGGCGACCCTGAAACAAGTTTCTATATCGCGCATACTGTGATAGCAAAAACAGGCTCCCTGGTTGCGTTATTCGTAATAGCGTATGCAGTCCTGAAATTACTTCCTGAAATCATCGACATGATTGACGGTATCCTGAACCTTGTAATGGGGGTTTTCAGGCATGCCGGCTAAAGGCTCCTTATCCTGGATAGGGGGGATGATGCTGTTTACCCTTGCCATAGGGTATATTTCGAAGAGTTTCACGGGATTGGTTTTTTATATACTATTAATCGCATTCATTATCGGCGCAATTCTGACGTTCTTTTTTTTCATATTCTTCCGCGACCCGGAGCGTTCTCCAACCGGGGACGAGGACGATGCGGTCTCTCCTGCCGACGGCAAAGTAATCTCAGTGCAAAACCAAAAAATCTGCATTTTCATGAATATCCATGATGTCCATGTGAACAGGGCGCCTCTTGCGGGTACGGTAACGAATATCGATTATAAGCCTGGCGGCTATATACCTGCGTTCAATAAGGATTCATTTGTGAATGAAAGAAACCATGTAGTGATAGATACCAGCACAGGTGCTCTTGAATTAACACAGATAGCAGGCGTCCTGACGCGGCGCATCGTCTCGTACATCAGCGTGGGAAGCCGTGTAAAAAGGGGAGAACGCATCGGGATGATACGTTTTGGCTCGCGTGTGGATGTAATAATTCCCGACGGATATGTGTTTATCGTTAAAGTGAATGACAAAGTCAAAGCCGGATGCACGATAATCGCCAAGAAAAAAGAGAAAATAACGGGACAATAAGGAGATAAGAATGGGACAAAACATCCTGAAACTTATAAAACCTGCAGATGTCATTACGCTTATTAATGCGCTTCTCGGGTTTGCCTCGATAATAATGACGGTCAGGGGACAGTTCGATACCGCGCTTGTGCTGGTTCTCGTTGCAGTAATAGCAGACGGGCTAGACGGCGCAGTGGCGCGTTACTCAGGATTCGGGGTTCTTGGCGCGAATCTTGACTCGCTTGCGGATGTGATAGCTTTTGGTGTGGCGCCTGCGCTTTTAGCATTCGTTTTCCTTGCCAGTACCGGATACATGGCATGGGTTTTTTCAGGATTATTCCTTGCCTGCGGCATACTGCGGCTTGCCAGGTTCAACGTCGCCGGGAAAAAGGACGGGTTTGAGGGGATTCCCATAACAGCAGGGGGTTTAATCGTGGCTTTGTTTCTACTGATAAAAGAGCTTGTCCCGTATTTTGATTATATGTTTGCGACTCTTCTAGTTATATTATCCATGCTGATGGTAAGCACGATAAGTTACCCTAAATTGAACCAGCCTGTTATCCTTGCACCAATGTCGGCAGTGCTTGTTTTGGATATAGCGGTTTTTTATCTGGGCTATCCTGATATGGTAAAAAAAGCGTCATTGCTCCTGTTTATTATGATTTTTGCCTACATCCTGAGCCCGATAGGAAGGAGATATTATGTCAGAAATTAATGAACGCGATATAGCTGTATTCGAAGCCGGTATCAAGCTCGGCGCGCTGTACCACCAGTTCGTCGGAACGCCGATAAATGTCGATACCGTTGATGGTCTTGAAAGAATAATAGAGGACAGCATCGGAGTCCAGCCTCATGTCAGGAGCGTGAGTGTTTCCATTGACCGCGAGATGGTCGGAAAAAAGCAGAATCCAAGGTTTGGGTACTGTGAACTGGAAGGGCGAATGCTGCATGTTAGTTTGCAGGTGCTGTATAAAAATATCATAGCCACGGTTGAACTGGCGTATGATGAGACATTGGATTATCCGATGATGAGTATTAAGAAGATTGAGGAAATGTAAAGTTGGGGCGGCTAAGATAAAGTAGTTAATATTTATATAGTATTAAATAGTTATGTAATTTGGAATAAGCATCAGCGGATAGAAGTTTTGGAGGCTTTATCCGCTAATGCCCGCCTTTCAATTTTTTTTTCAAGAGGTAAGGAGCCTCTTTTTGAAAGACTATCTCCGCGCGGAGAATCGTAATATTTTATTTGACATCACATTCTGCTTTTTTCGACTTTTGCAATAAAGCATACTTTCCTTTTATGTATTTTATTTCCTCATCAAGTAATTGTATTGATGTCTCGTCTAGTTTAACTCGTATAGCAAAGTGACCAGGCTCTTCTCGATAGTGAGTTGGTTCTGTAGGTGGGGTATTTTGAGTCGTTAAGGATAATTGGGGGTTTACTGAAATGTTTTCTTTGATTTCACTTATTTGAGAATTAATATTCTGTGTTTCTCCAGTTATAAGTTCCTTACCTGGTGGTTCTTGAGAGGTAAATTCTAAAGCCATTTTTATTTTTTTTGTTTTTTCATCCAGTTTAACTAATCCTACATACTCAAGATATTTGAGTAATATTTTCAGTGAGTCTATATGTCCTCTTTCAGGATCTGCTTTGGATTCGGATCCCAATTTGTTCAAAATCTCTCTTTCGTCTGCCCCATCTTCACGTATAAGCAATACTTGTTTTGCAACTTGCCAAAACCAGCTTGCTTTTACTAATTCTCTCAGTATATCTAAAGCCTTATCTTCTTGACCCCATGTTTTAAATCTTTGAAAATCTATGGCATATTTTGTAGGCACATACATCCCATGTGATACGTACGCAATTAATCCAAATTCTTTAAGGAATTTATTGTTTGAACTTACAGAACCGTAATAAAAATCTACTAAATCTTTAAAGTCTTTATATGATACAGCCTTTTTACCTTCGTTGGTTACAATGACGTATGCTTTTATTATTTTAATGTGTGTCTCAATACTGGAACCTTTGTCAGGAAGTGAATGCGTTGTACGTGTAACAATTCGTCTATTTTTTAGAGGCATTGTCTCCTCGGATGGCAGTTCATTAGTTTTTTGTATGTTATTCATAGATTCCATAAGTCTCCATCACACAAATAGACTTACAATTATTTAAACCTTGCTCCAATTTCCACAAATATACCAAAATTATAACGAATTTTTGTAACATAGCAATCTAACAACTTTGTTTATCCTATTGTAATGATAAAATCCTAAATATAACATTCCTGATTGGTTTTCGTTCGCCTTGCAAAACAAGATAATAGATTTTATTCAAGGAATGTTGAAGTGAGATAACCAAAACATAAAAGTGTTTAAGAAACGATTAAGTCCCAATACATGCTTACCTTTCGAATAGTCCTCGTTGAACCTATCTACAGCGGTAATGTCGGCTCCGTAGCCCGTGTAATGAAGAATTTCGGATTCAGTGAGCTTGTGCTTCTGAATCCATGCGAGCTTGACATGCCAGCCCGCGTGATGTCAGTGCATGCTTATGAAATAATAGAGAATGCCAGGATTGAATTCACGCTAAAAGAGGCGCTTTCCGGCTCAAATACCGTTGTGGGCATGACAGGGCTTCATGGAAAAACCGATAACAAGCACTTCCGGATGCCTGCTTACAGCCCCAAAAAATTAAAAGAAAAACTAACTGGGAAAGGTGGGGTGGTCTCGCTCGTCTTTGGCAGGGAGGATGCCGGTCTTAGTAATGAGGAGCTTGAAATATGCGATATCGTTGTAAATATCCCCACAAGCCCCGAATATCCAAGTATGAATATTTCACATGCCGTAGCCGTTGTGCTTTACGAATTAAGTGATATCGAGGGCGGAGAAAGGTATCTTGCAGACCATTCTGATGTCGAGCTTTTATATGAGCACATTGATGAAGTACTCGATGATATCGAATACAAGGAACATAAAGAAGACAAGACAAAGCTTATGCTACAGAGAATATTAGGACGGGCTGAGTTGACAGGGCGAGAGGTCCAGACCCTGCGCGGGGTGCTGCGCCGCATTCAGTGGAAATTGAGAACAGGTGAATATGCAAAACCCGATTAAATTCATACTCGGCTGTTTTTTCGGCACAAAACCAAGAATCGCTGAAAGCCAGCCCATCCTTCCTTCCGACCTTAAAGGCGACCTCAAGCGGGGCGAGTTCGTGCCTTATTTCATTGTGGCATCAATAGAAGTGGGAAACACGACCACCAAATGCATCCTTACAGCAACTAACATGAAGGACGGGCGCACGCGGCTTTTAAACAAGACCGTGAAAATGACACGCGATGTAAGAAAGCCAAAACCGAACGAGAGGATTTTCGGCACAACCTTGAGCGGCGTGTCACTCACGCGGGAATCGATATCTGAACTTGTCCGCGATACACTCCTCGAATCGCATAACGCTGTAAATCTTGATATAACAACAGACCTTGATTTCGCAGTGAGGTCAACGGGTGTCGTGGCGGGATTCTCATCGCCGCATGAAGTCGGGGAATTCATAAAAGCGCTTGCCGACGGCTGTCTTATTGCAGGCATCCCGCCAAAAAAGATGGTGCCTGCCATGTCCATTGATAACATACCTGTAAAATTTAAAGACCATACCCTTATTGATAAGATTGTATTTACAGGTGCAGTAGGCGGTGTTCTTCCGCCAGTTGGCTCGACAGGGGTGGAAATCGTGGCAAACGAAATGGAAGGGGAACTTTCCACAGCGGGTATCAAGGAAGGGGCGAAATGGGCAGGCGTGGATTTCAGGAACCCTGTTTTTTCAATGGACTTCGGGACAACGCTGAAAGGGCGGATTACCAATAGCGATATACCATATGCCCGGACAATCGCAAACCTGTGCGGTTATGCAGGCGCGATTCCCGACGCGGTGATAAAAGGCACGGGGCTTGTGGATAAAAGATACGGCGCTGCGCTTGATTTATTTCATGACACCAAAGAACGAACTATATGGCTTACAAAAAGCGGTGCCATTAAAAAATACGCACAGGATATTCATGCGCTGATAACTATTGAAGTCGTGCCGGTGGACAGGGACAGGTACGGAAGTGTGCCTGTTGACCCGGCGGCAGCGAAGGAAATAGGCGTTACGCTTATCGGATGCGATGTGGGCGTGAACGGAAGCCTTATGCCAGAACTGACAGATATTGGTTCGGAAATATACTCAAAGCACGGATTAAAAACAATGTTTGCTACACTTGATCTTGTCTCGGCTATGATGGTTGAACGGCTCGTGAAACTTGGTGTGGATAATAACCTCATCTCAGACAAAACATCCATCGGTTTAACAGGAAGAGCTGCAATCACAGGCTGCAAACCTTTTCTTATCCTGAAAAGCATAGAAAAACTTGGGATTTTCAAAGAACCAAAAGACCACGTCGTATTCGTGGACGACGGGCTGGCGCGGGGCGCGGCTGTGATGGCGCGCTGCATGAACTCGATGGGTGTACCGAAAAACCCAATCGGGGGGATACGCGGCGGCGGGTGCGTCCTGAACCAGCGTATCGAATATTATAAGAAATCAAAGGAGAGGAATATAACATGAAGGCGCTTCTATTGATGGGATGCCCCGAACTGCCAGTGCAGACGGCGGCGGCATTGTATATCGCCAACAAATTGAACCTCGAAGGTTTTGAGGTGACAGTGGCGGGGAACAAAGCTGCTATAAGCCTCCTCCTGAATTCTGACCCTGAAAAACATTATATCAAGAAAGTGATGGACCTTGACAGGTGCATAGGCGCGCTTGCCGAGAAGAAAATGGAGATTGACCTGTGCTTCGTGTTCATACACAGCGACAGCGGCATATCGTATCTTGCCACAGTAAAATCCCTCTCAAAAGCAAAGACTGTGGCTGTCATCTTCGGGAAGGAAATCGAGCCGCTCATCGAGGCAAGCGGGGATTCGGTTATCATTGCTGCAAGGGCTGTGCATAATCCCACGCCTCTCCGGGCGCAAATCGACGGGGTGAAGTCATGGGCTGCATTGACGAGATGAATTATGAGATTCTGCTGCCCAACAGTTCTTTTAAGGAATGCGCAGAGTACATAAAGAAGAATTTCAAGGAGATTTATTATGTGGAAGCGGGTTTTAAGATTTTTGATAATTATTTGATCGGAGTTCCACCGATTCCGATTGCGGTGGATGGGGATTTTATCATCATGCCGTATGTCAAGCCGTGCCACGGATGCTTTGTGCTGAGGATTCCAGGGAAGGAGGAAGTGGAGAGGATGAGGAAGGGGAAGTAAGTGTCTGAAAACTCGCAAGAATTATTTGAAATTTCAAAGAATTTAAAATCTATAGCAATAATTGATTTTATTCCCAATGATAAGTTAGAAGAGTTTGATAAGAATTTTTCTAAATTTTTTGGTCATGGCATCTCGGTTGGAGAGCCCCGGTTATTGTCATGGCGCCCGATCGAGTATTCAAGTGCGATTCACTATTTGGGTAAAGACAAAGGTATCCCAGAGGGCTTATCAAATATTCAATTAATACAAGTTAGACATCTGGCTGGAGTTGCTCAAGAGATTATCTGCAATTGCGAGTTAGATAAAGAGGCATTTAAGGAATTGTTTGATAAATTTTATGAAGAATATATTAGACAAAGCCTCTACGATGAATTGCTAGCACAAGTAAAAAGAGAAGTCGATTACGCAGAGGTTGAAAGAGAAATAAAAAATGCGCTTAAAAGTATTGATTTAACCGAAAAATATAATTTTGGAAAAGAACTCGTTTTTGATTTCAAAGAATTGGCATCTTTTTTGATGAAAATTACGATTACCAGAGCAAGCGCAGAAAATGAAAACGATTATTTTAATGCCAGATTAAAATTTATTGAAAACCTACAAAAAAGCATAGAAGAGTTCTTCCAAAATCTTATACCAGGAATATATCTTTCCAAAAAAGAAAAGTGTCTGTCGGCATGGATATACGACTTGTCCAACTCAAATATTGATGTTGTGAGAAAAGCAAAAGAAAAATCTCTTTCTATTAAGGATATTAACGAATGGAAAAGTAAATTTGAATATAGACATAACTTTGGCGAAGGGGGCGAATACCATGGAACGCACTTATCTTTAATTGGCTGGACTATAATAGATGAAACTTATGAATCTGTTTCTTTGTTAGGTCGAAATTTCATATTTGGCTATGGCATGGGGTATAAGGATAGTTATCTTGGGAACTATAAAACCAACTATATTATTTTGAAATTGAAAGGGGATACAGAATTTTGGACTCTTGGGGGTCTTCAAACAGAGACTGCCCTAACCAATTTATCGAAATTCCTATTCCCCGCAGAATGGATAAAGCACTTATACTCTAAGCTACTGGAATTAACTAAAGATCAAAGAGACTTACCTATTTTGGAATATAAGAGCAATATAAATGAGTTATCCGTAGAACTGGATACTCAAATTAAGTCTTTTGAAATTGAAAACAAGAAAAGGCTAAAAAGTATTTCGCTTATATCAAAAATTTCCGAAGATTTACGCGATTTAGCATCACTAATCAAGAGCAATACTTCTTTTTTAAATGAAGTTAAAAATGAAACGTCTAAAACTTTGTCTGAACATCTTTATGGAGACTCTAAATTCTGGTTTGCTAAGATTAGAGAAGAGATTAGGGATATCTCAGAAAGGCAATCCTTAAGGATCCAATATCTTCATGACACTATTAATACGTTAAACTCATTTACCAATATCAAATATCAAGAAAAAACTGAAAAGTTAACTGAAGAAACCAAGAATTTAACTGTATCAATTAAAAAATTAACATTTTGGCTGGTATTCTTGACTGTGATTATAGTTCTTTTGACAGCAATTATGGTGTACGGTCGGTAATTCATACCCGCCAGCGCCTCCTCTTTTGTGAGCAGGCATGGAAGTTTTGTTCTGAAGATTCAGGGGAAGGGATGAGGGCAGAGAAGTAAATGGCTCAATTCAAGCAATCATCCTCAAGCTTTTGCGCCGATGCCCTGCTGAACCGATAGAATAAATTAATATACCATCAGTATCCAATTAATACTGAATACATGCTTCCAACCGATTAAAAGAACGTTTCCAGATGAAAACCGATGAAGTACGGCATTACTTGAAAACAGGTAAACAGATAAAAAAGTGCAATAAAGATGGAGAGATCGGGATCATCCAGAGTGAAATAGGAGACGCAAGAATTCGCTTCGTTTACACCGTTAGAAGCGGGACGATTTATATATTGACAATAGAGGAATAAAATATGACAAAATGCACCCTATGCGAAACTGAGATGAGAAAAGAACGTAAGGAGATAGAAAAAGGCGTATGGGCTGCTGTTGAGGTCTGTCCCCAGTGCAAAGATGAATGGATAGATGAGAAAGAGCACGACAGGCTTGTAGATATTTTCAAGCGCAAGACCTTCAACCTCGGAGGCAGTATCGCGGTCAGGATACCCAAGGAAATAGCCGACGCCCTTTCCATACGGGAAGGAACCGAAGTGAACTTCTCAGTGCAGGATAAAAAGATAATAATATCCAAGGCAACCGCATAAGTTTACATTACTTCAAAGCCCCAAATCTCCACATACAGCTCAGCCGACAATCTCAACCACATGCGTATCATTTCATTCAGCCCTGCCAACTCATAAAAAACGCAAACATCATGCAGTTAAATGCCCCTAACTTTTATTCAAAATCCCAACGAACTCCAATCGAAACCAATGTAACTTAACACAAGGTAAATAACTACAATCACGACTATAATTGTAATCAAATAATAAAAAACCATTCCTGGTAATAATTTTGATGGTTTATACAGTTCATCATCTGGAGACGGCGAAAACAGAGCTTCATGAATCATTTTCAATATTTTAATTATTCTATTTTCTTTTTTTTCGTCGGTCATATTCTTAATACACTATCCCACACAATTTGCCGGCACAAGGAAAACCAGAAAAACCAATTTTAAAATGGAAGCCAACCCGCGCCATCACATTTGGGATGATGCTTGCAGACCCAATTACCACTTTTTGGATCCCACTTTATCTCTTTTTCCTTATAGGTTTCACCACAATGTTTACATTTTACATGCTTTTCTGAATTCAAATCCGGATGAAAAGGAGGTATTGTCCCATCTTTACGCGATTTCATATCCTCAGCTTGTTTACTTCCAGGTATCATAATATCAAAAGATAACGTTTCAAGCTTAAAAACGTTAGTACACGCAAGAACCTTGTATATACGAGCGCGGCGCAAGCCGTATTTAATAAGCCGCTCTTAAGGTAAGTTGCGTAACATCAAAAACAAGAGGCTCATCGAAGCGGCTTTTTAATGTCTCGGCTTATGAAATCCTCAGACCTGATCCAGACTATCCCTTTCTCGCGCACAAGGTCGGCAAAATCCCATGCTGAAAGCCCTGCCATCTGCGCAGCTTTTAAAAAACTCACTTTTCCTTCTTCCAGAGATTTCAATGCGCGCTGTTCTCTCTGGTGGCGTACTTCTGTCATGTGTATTTGTATGCAATGTATACATAATAAAAGTTTTTTCAGACGGGATAACAGGATGAACAGGATAAAATTAAATCCAGTCAATCCTGTAAATCCTGTCGAAAATTTGTCTTCTCAAAGCTTTGCGCCCAGATATGAGGTTATATCATGTTTATATTTCCAGATAGCCATCTCTTAACAAATGTCCACCAACAACCCC
>JAPZAN010000106.1 GCA_027460605.1 Candidatus Methanoperedens sp. | reverse complement strand
GGACGTTTCTCGTATTTCCCATTGTGTATTTCATCGGCAATGTGATGTGGCATCCCGATACCGGGTCGCTTGCCGGCACCGAGGACGCGGTTTTCAACTGGTTCTACGGGCATAATGTCCTTGGTCTCTGGTTCACCACTCTCGGCATCGGCGCATGGTATTATCTCGTTTCCGTCATTATCAGGCGCCCCCTTTACAGCCACCTGCTTTCAATGATAGGGTTTTTCTCCATCGTGTTCGTCTATACCGGTGTGGGTGGGCATCATCTCCTGCAGGCGCCCATCCCTGAATGGCTAAAGACGGTAGCAGTCGTTAACAGCGGTTTGATGCTGATTCCGGTTCTTGCATTTATCACAAATATCGGCCTCACCATGCGCGGGAGCTGGAACCGTTTTATAGAAAGTATCCCCCTGCGCTTTATCCTCATCGGCTGGTTTTTCTATTTGCTCGTATCTGTCCAGGGCACTTTCCAGGCCATGCGTGAAACAAATATGTACCTGCATTTCAGCCAGTGGCCTGTTGGTCATGCCCACCTTGCCCTTCTTGGAAGTTTCGGGCTGCTTGTATTCGGAACTGTATATTTCCTGATTCCGAGGGTAACAGGGAAAGAAATCTATTCAACACGGCTGATGAGCTATCATTTCTGGCTCACCATTCTTGGTTTTATCCTGTTTTTCTCCTCAATGACCATAATGGGACTTATCCAGAATGCAGGCTGGATAAGAAATATTACAGTTGCTATCGTACTGCTCCAGCTGAAGCCGTTTTTCATAGTCAGGGCTATCGGCGGCGGCACAATAATCCTGGGGCAGTATGTGTTCTTTTATAATATCTGGAAAACCTTACGAAATAAATCTGCGCCGGCTCCAGAACCGCATGAAACAATCGCGCCCCGGAAAAAGGAAACCAAAAAATACAGGGAAAGCGTTCCGCTGTTCGCTATTGGCGGTCTTGGTTTGTTCTTATCCATGGTCTTTATAGTGGTCATTCTTCCGCATCTTCTTATGCAGTATGAGCCGACTGAAATCTCACATCCTTACTCCGAAGAACAGGCACGGGGGAGGGAAATATACAAAAGCATGGGGTGCATGTATTGCCATTCCCAGTTTGTGAGACCGCAGGACTGGGGTATCGGGAATACATCAATGCCTGGTGATTATTACTACGACCGTCCGCATCTTCTCGGAACCGAAAGGACGGGTCCTGACCTTGCCCGGATTGGGGGAATAAGGCCTCTGTTATGGAATATCCAGCACCATAAAAACCCGCGTTCCGTAAGCCCGGGCTCCATTATGCCTAATTTTTCGTTCATCCCGGACAGGGACCTTCTTGACCTTGAAGCCTATATCCAGAACCTCGGGGGCAGGAACCTTGAAACCCAGAATTTCCAGCCTTTGGTTCCAGAGCCTTACGCGGGTCAAAATAACCCTTACGCTGATATTATCATAAATGCTAATTCAAGCAACGAGAGCATGGCCGCTTATGCAGACCTGATAGCTGAAGGAAAGATCCTGTTCGTCCAGAGATGCCTGCCCTGCCACGGTGCTTCAGGGAACGGACAGGGCCCGTATGCGCGTCATGTGAATACGCACCCTGCAAACCTCATTACCAGTTCTGGAGGGTAATGGAAGGCGTTCCGGGCACTGCCATGCCCACGTGGCGGCTTTCTTTGACCGGGGATACGGTATGGAAAATTATCTCTTATGAAAGAACGTTTGTGGACGGGGTCGTGAGAGTGGTTCCTGGTGATTTTTCCGACAGCGAGGCTGAAGAATTTGGCAAAAAGGGCATAACTTCGCCAATCCAGCAGGATGAAAGCAATTTCACGGAAGGGGGGAAGCTATTCAACCTCTATTGCGCCCAGTGCCACGGCGCGGATGGGCATGGCGACGGCCCCGCAGCTTCTTATATCAGGCCCGAGCCTGCAAATTTCACCGAGACTAGCAATGATTTCACAATGCAGGGGCAGTGGTTCTGGAAAGTGAGCGAGGGCGTGGAGACAACCAACATGCCGCCCTGGAAATATGTGCTGCCAGAGGATGAACGCTGGAAAGCGATATACTATATCCAGAATAATTTCTCAGCTCCGGGTGTTTTTGATGCTAAATGGAGGTCATAAAATGATTGGCGAAATGTCAATTGACTACCAGATCATCCTGGCTGCAAGCGCGTTAATACTTCTAATCTATCCTGCAATGCTTCTCTGGGGCTATCTGAAAGGACAGTATGAGGACATCGAAGAGGCAAAATACAGGGTGATAGAGATGGAGGAAAAGGATGCCGATTGAGGTTTCACAGGCTGAGTTGGGTTCCCAGATGCTCGTGTATGTGCTGCTTCTCGCCCTCGTGATTGCGGTTTATTTCAGCCTGAAAAGCGGTGATAAATATTCGGTAGAGGATACACAGCGTGATGCCGTGGGTTTTGCAGGTGTTATCTCGGAGGCCGACGGGCCGCTTACAACGTTTCTCATTATTGCTTTTATAATTCTCATCGTGTGGGCCGTGGTTTACCTGATGTTGTACCTGTAATGGTAACCCGAAAGGCTTTTATCCAGAATATCCTTTTTAGAATACCATGGTGGATTTTGCTGAGATTGAAGAGGTTTATAAAAGGCTTGAAGGGAAGCTTACGCGTGACGAATTCAAGTTAAAGGTCGATGAAAAAGTAACAATGATGAACGGGCTTTGCGACTCAAAGACCGCGGCGATGCTCGTTGCAAGCGAGATGGGGTTAAACGAAACAATAAAAATCAAGGATATTACCGCTGATAAGAGTAATGTTGTCTTTATCGCCAGGGTGACCGCCGTGGGCGATATCCGGGAATTCTCGCGCGATAATGACACCACAGGCCGCGTGGTAAACCTGACCCTTGCGGATGATACGGGTTCTATCAGGGCAGCTCTCTGGGATGAAGCCTGCGACCTTGTGAAGATAGGCGACATAAAAATGGGGCAGAGCCTGAAAGTGAAAGGTTACATAAAACAGGGGCAGCGCGGGCTTGAGGTCAGCGTTGGCAAGGGAGGGAATATCGAGCATGTGGAAACAGAGGTGCCGGTAAATATCAAACCCCAGAAGATTGCTGATATTAAGACCGGGATGAATGGTTTGAATCTTATAGCGAGAGTAATTGATACTGGGAAGGTGCGAACCTTCGCGCGCAAGGACGGGACGACCGGGAAGGTAACAAACGTGACTCTGGGTGATGATACGGGTAAAATTCGCATCACGTTGTGGGATAAAAAGGCAGATGAGCCGGGTTTCAAAGCAGGTGATACTGTAGAGATAACAAATGCCTATGCCCGCGAGAATACATTCAGCAACCAGACAGAACTCCAGCTTGGTTCAGGCGGCAGGGTAGCCAAGAGCAATGCTGTTGTGGATTATTCCGAACCACTTACTCCCATTGCAGATATAGGAATAAATTCTGCTTACAGCGTGTCCGGGCATGTCTCGGGGCTTGATGAGATAAGGGAATTTGAGAGACCGGACGGCACCAAGAACAAGGTATCGAACATCTACGTCTCAGACGATACCGGGCGCATTAAAGTGGCTTTGTGGGGCGAGCATGCAGACCTCGTTAATGAACTCGATATAGGTAGCGAGATACGTATCATCGACGCATATGCCAAATCGGGCAGGAATGAGGAAGTGGAACTGAGCGCAGGCGCGAGGACGGGCATACAGATTATAAGAAAGTGATTATCTTCTGGCACCATCTCCAGTGGAAATAAAGGGGTTATCATTATGAGCAGATGAGCAAATTTGGCTCTACGATTACTTTCACCCCGCTCTGGGAAGGTTTATA
>JAPZAN010000105.1 GCA_027460605.1 Candidatus Methanoperedens sp. | reverse complement strand
ATCGCGTGAGGACAGACGGCTTATATGTCCTTGATATACAGGCAACCGACCAGCGGATACGGCTTGCAGCGAAATTGCTTGCAAAATACGATCCGCAAAAAATACTGGTAGTTTCGGCAAGGCAATATGGCCATTATCCTTCAGATATGTTCGCAAAAGTGATAGGAGCAAGAGCGGTAACAGGCAGGTTCATTCCCGGGACTATGACAAACCCGAAGTTGCATCTGTTCATAGAACCCGACATCCTTGTGGTGACAGACCCTTCAGGGGATTTGCAGGCAGTGAATGAGGCAGTTAATATCGGTATACCTGTCATTGGTCTTTGCGATACCAACAATTCGACCTCCAATGTGGACTTTGTGATCCCCACCAATAACAAGGGAAGAAAAGCCCTCGCATTGATATACTGGCTCATGGCAAAAAAGACGCTTGAGGAAAGAGGAGATTCAATAACCTACACGGTAGCTGATTTCGAAGCTGAATTATAATCGAAAATTATAAACGAATATGAGAGCGCCCGCAGTCTCGGGGCAGTTTTACCCGCGCAGTAAAAACGACCTGGACAGGGAAATCAGCAGGTGCTTTGAAGGCGTCCCGCCAGGCGAAAGACAGGTTTTGGGGGCTGTGGTGCCCCACGCCGGTTATATCTATTCCGGAAACACCGCAGCATACGTATATTCAGCATTGTCCGGAGCCGATACGTTCGTGATGCTCGGGCCGAATCATACAGGCTATGGCTCACCTGTATCTGTTTCCGGCGAATCCTGGAGCACGCCGCTCGGGGAGGTCGGCTCCGACAGTGAGTTTATCAAAGCGCTTCCGAAAAGGATAATCGACCTCGATGAGACAGCCCATAAATACGAGCATTCCATAGAAGTGCAGCTTCCTTTTTTGCAGCACAGGTTCAGGGATTTCAATATTGTCCCCATCTGCATGGGGATGCAGGATGAGGAGACGGCGCTGGATGTGGGGATGGAACTGGCTGAAGCGGTGCGGAAGGTCAGGAAGAAAGTCGTGATAATAGCATCAAGCGATTTTACCCATTATAAACCAGACAAGGTAGCAAGGGAGAATGATGCGTATTATATAAGCTCCATCCTGGAATTCGATATCACTGGATTTTACCGCAAATTATACGAGCGCAACGCCAGCGTCTGCGGTTATGGCCCGATCGCGGCGATGCTTACGGCAACGAAAAACCTTGGCGCAAAAAAAGCCAGCTTGCTCAAATACAGTACAAGCGGTGATACAACAGGAGATTTAGCTGCGGTTGTGGGTTATGCGGGGATTGTTGTGGAATAAGCCCAAACTTATGAAAGGAATTAAAATAGATATCACCAGCGTGCAGTTTGAGAGGTTTGTGATGATTGAAGGCGTTGTTGGCGTTTGTGGTGGATTTTAGGCACAAGTAAGTGTATTACCCCTCCATCCCCTCCCTCAAGCCCCTCGCCTTCTCACCCAACTCCCTCTTCTCAAAAATACCTGCAATCAATTCCACGGCCTCAAGAGTCCTCGCAGCCTGGTCAAGGTAACCAAGCACATCCCCGGTATACGCATAAACCCCGTACTGCTTCGTAAGCTCTTCGATAATCCCTTCGGGCGAGTGCCCCTCAGCACATAACTCAATAACCCGGCGCGAGAACTTTTTCTCGGCACAGCCGCAGTACGGTGAATCCCTGCATGTGCATGCCATGAACTCCCGCGCAAAATCAAGCATGGTTCGCTTTACATTCTCTTTTAGCTTTGACATGCCGTCTGCCGAGAAAACAATATCAAGACCTGCGCCGAAAACGCGGGTCGGGATATCAGTACCCAGCGCGTCGGATAACTGTGAAGCATACCTGAAATATACGGAATCTATAGTTCCAAGCTCTGTGACTATTTCAAGCGGCTCCCGTCCTTCCATGAGCGCATTCTTTATCAGGAAAGTCTGCTCAACACTCAGGAAATGCGACGCCACGATGCTTCCAAGGTTTGTTGGGGAAAAACCCTGCCCTCTTTTTTCAATGAACCCGTATTCCCGTAGTTTGCCAAGGAGGTAATCAAGGTCTCCCTCGCAGAGTAATAATCCCCCGATTTTCCTGATATCGGAAAGCGCATGGGCGACTACGATATTGGAGAGTGTCTCTTCAAGCAGTTCATCATCACCATAGTCCACGCCAAAATGCGAAAGTTCTCCATTTAAAAGCCGAAAAGCCACCTCATCCTCGGAATCGTCTTTCCCGAACCTGCTCTCAGGGTCTGCAAGAAGAACCACTTTTCCCAGGTCATGGTAATCGGGTCTTCCCGCGCGCCCGAGCATCTGCTGGAACTCTCGCACGGTCAGCCATTCAATACCCATGGCAAGGGATTCAAAGATTACCTGGGAGGCAGGGAAATCAACTCCCGCCGCAAGCGCCGCAGTGGTCACCACAACCGGAAGGTTTCCGCTGCCGAATTGCTCTTCCACCCTCTTTCGTTCATTGTAAGTCAGCCCTGCATGATACGGCATTGCTTTAATGAGAAGCCCGTCCGCAAGCAGGTGGCATTTCCGGCGCGAATTGGTGAATACAATGGTCTGCCCCCGGAAACCTTTGGAGGAGCGCTTATCATATTCCTGTCGTGCGAGCCGCTCTATCAACCGCTTCTTCTCGTATTCGGGCGCAAAGATGAGATGCCGCTCTATCGGGACAGGCCGCTCTTCAAATTCGATTAAACGCGCTTCGAGTTTTTCAGCAAGCCAGCCGGGTTTTCCAACTGTGGCAGAAAGGTAGATGAACTGCGCATCGGGTGAGACGAATTTCAGGCGAGCTATGAGTCCGTCAAGCCGATGGCCTCTTTCGTTGTCCTCAAGCATGTGTACTTCGTCTATGACAACCGTCCCGATGTTTCCCAGCTTTCCCGAATTGCCTGACCTGATTATAAAGTCAATACCCTCATAGGTACCCACGATTATGTCCGAAGATAGCGAGGTCCGGATGCCTTTTACCTTACTGCTTATACGGCTTGTACCCACGCGCAGGGAAGTGGTCGCGACAGACGAATAACGTTTTGTGAATTGTTCGTATTTCTGGTTTGCAAGCGCGACAAGAGGGACAAGGAAGAGCATCTTACCTTTTTTATTCAGGATGTTCTGGATGCCTGCAAGTTCCCCGACAAACGTTTTCCCCGTAGCCGTTGCAGAAACGATTAACTGGTTTTTTCCTTCAAGGAGCCCTGCCTTCACAGATAGCGCCTGGACAGGCATAAGTTCATCAAGTTGAGATTCGAGTATCTTTTTAAATTCCTCGTGCAAAGGCAGGGTTTTTACTTTCATAGAACTTTCGACCCTGCTTGCTTCTATTGTATCGAACCTGGTTAAGCCGGAATCCAGTTTTTCAGGGCTTATCATTGCAAGCACTTTATCAAGATTTCTTGATCCTAATAAGAGCTGGATAAGCCTTTCCTGCCCGTGTTTTCCCAGCCGGATAGTTTTTGATTCTTTTAAAAGTTCTTTTTTTGCGCAGTCCTCGCATATCGATTCATTATGAAACCTGATGGAATTGCTATCCAGTACCGTATATTTCCCGGCAATAAGGCAAAGTCGGCATGGGTTCGTATAACCGTAATCCAGTTGGTATGCTGCCAGCAATTCCTTGAATTCAGCCTCAGAGGTTTCGTTCCCTTCGGCAATAAGAATCTTATCCGAGAGGCGGAGAAGTTCGATAAGTTCCGCGGGCGCTCTGAATTCTTCCTTTTCTCCCTGCTTTATCCTGAATTTCCCCACGCGAGCGCCTTTAGGGGTTTGCTTCAGAATAAGGGTGCCGTGGAATGAGGGCACATTTCCGTTGTCTTTTATGGGAAGGATGATGAGCTTTGACTTCTGGGGGTGGATGATGACTTGGAGCATTCTTGAGTACTGATTGGAGGGAGGGGATATTAATTATAGGGATGGAGAATAACAATCAATGCACAAATTAGAGCGCGATAAGAGATTAATTTCTCCATCATTATCATTTTGTTCATTCAAACCCCTTCATCAGGAAATCACAAAGTTAATTTGATAGTACGAATTATTTATTTTAACATAACAATTGCCGTTTGTCCCATTTGAGTTATATTTTTTCTGTTCAACGAGCAAATCTCTAAGTGCGTTCCATTCCTCCATTGGAACTTGTTGGCCATGATATCCGTTTCCATTGACAGCCTCTGCAAAAATTGGAAATCTATTAATTTCTTCAGTATTCATGACAACAAAAAATTCAGGTTCATTAACTTTCGAAATACTATATCCCACGTATTGACTGTTTGTTAACGCAACAACAAACATAAGTAATATCGAGATTGCTGAGATAATTTTTCCAACTCTTATAAAAGTACGTTTAAAGCCATTTTTGCCTGTATCACTCGTGCCATAAATGTAATAAAATCCGGAGCTGATAAGTCCTCCGAGAATTATAAAAGAGAATAAATTAGAGAAAAATCCTATTAAAGAAGTTAATACTCCAGTATATTTATTTTCCAATACAATAGCATATTGCTGAAAAACTGAAATCAATATCGCAGCAACCACAATTCCGATGTATAAAATGATAGTTGTTTTATTGATTTTCTTTTCTGAGGCAGCACGGGCCATTAAAAAAACAGCTAATATAATTCCTGGAAGAAATATCATGAAGGGATTTAAATTTAAAGGGACGATACCGCTATACCCGACAATCCCAACAAGAATACCACTGACAAAACCTGAAGCTCCGAGTTCCAGTTCTTTATTCCATAATAGTCCTGTATAAATGCCAAAAATGCCCCATATTAGTGCGATAGGCAAAAAACTCATTATATCAGAAGGAATTTCACGAACATTAAACGGGTTTAATAAAATAATCAACATCAACAGGACAAACCCAGTTACCTGACTGAATATTAATCCTACTGCCCCGTGCAAAAAATATTTAATACGGCCTGTCCACATTGTTAACTCCTCTAACTTATTTCAGATATTAGCAACCTCCATTGTATAAATATATTCTTGCCATTTTTGATACAATTATCATCGACATCGGCATATTAATTTGTTTCAGAATATACCTTCCCTCCCCGCTGGCAGACCCGGCGCGTGCGGAGAACATATCCCGATCGATTCAGAATAGGTCAGCACGTGTTCAGACGAATGCGCTTGTTTTAAATATATGTTTAAACATATGTTTACTTATGACGACCAAGACCATAACTATCCGCGAAGATATTTACAAAATGCTCCTCTCGATAAAGGGAACAAACGAGAGCTTCAGCAATTTTTTTGAACGGCTCGTAAAATCCCGAAAAAATATTGATAAACTCAAAGAATTGAGAGGCTCTGTTGAATTCAGGAATAAAGAAGCTCTTTTGAAAGAGTTGTCTGATAAAAGAAAGGAGATGAGGTATTGATCCTTGCTGATACTGATGTTCTTATTGAAATTTTCGATAAGAACTCTGAGAAGGGGGCAGCCGCTTTGCAGAGAATCGAGGACGCCGGAGAGGACATTTCCCTAACTTCACTGAATCTTCATGAAATCCTGTATGGTATTTATAAATATGCTGATAAGCAAAAATCCGAGAGAATAATGCTGCTTGAGGTTGTGGATTTCACGAAGGATGATGCAGCTCTCTCTGCAAAACTTGAAGTAAAAGCAGAGAAAAAAGGGAATAAGATTCCCAGATTTGATTCAATGATCGCAGCAGTTGCCATAAATCGGGGTTTCAAATTATTCACTTTTAATAAAGACCATTTTGAAGTTTTTGAAGAACTGGAACTGTTTTAACGTAAGTTTATCCCATAAATATATTACATGTGCCGGAATCGTTATTGATGCACGTTATTTATTCAAATGCACCACTTTTGGAGGTGGGAAACCGTTAAAATAGGTGGTTGAGGCGATTGTATAAGCACCAATATTTTCAGCATAAAGCAAATCGTCAATTTGCAGATCTTCAGGCAGCTCATCGGCCAGGGAAATAGTATCGAAAGCGTCGCAAGTAGGGCCAAACGTAGCGCAAACTTTTTTCTCTCCGCACTTTATGGAATGCAGCGGATAATGCTGATGATCAAAAACCTGTCCTGAAAAAGTATGGTAAACACCGTCATCCAGGTAATAGCACGTTTTCCCGTCACGAACAGCCTTACCAACAATTTTCGTGACCAAGGTACAGGCCGTCGCTACCATAAATCTCCCCGGCTCGGCAATGACCTGAATATCATCCTTGGGGAACAAACGTTTTATTTCCGAATTTAATTTCCTGGCTAAAGTAGCAAAAGATTTTACGTCCGGCGTGTACTTAACCGGAAAGCCACCGCCAATATCCAGAACCTTTCTTTTTTTGCCTTCCCTGTCAATAAACCCAATTTGATAATTTCTTAATTCCGCTTCCTTGAAAATCGAGGAGGCGAAATTCAAAGCCTGCGAATAGTTATCAAAATTATTGCACTGGCTGCCGACGTGAAAACTAATCCCTTCAACTCCAAGCCCTAAATTCACAGCTTCGGCGATAAGATCAACCGCCTCTCCGGGATGGGCTCCAAATTTTGAAGACAGCTCAACCATAGATCCTGTATTGGGGACGCGGATCCTCAAAACAAGACCAACATCAGGGGCATGTTTTTTTATCTTTTTTAATTCTTCAATATTGTCAAAAGTAACTAATATCTTATATTCGTTTAACTTGGCCAGGACTTCGGCAGGCTTAATGGTATTAGCATAAATAATTTTATCCCAGATAAAATCCTGCCGTTCTTTCTCTGGCAAAAGTTTGATATTATCATGAACCAGCATAAATTCAGGGAAAGAAGCCACGTCAAAACTTGCACCCATATCATACATGGTTTTGATAATTTCAGGATTGGAATTGGCCTTGACAGCAAAATATGCCTGGACATCAGGTAATTTTTCCCTGAATTCACGATAATTCTCCCTGATCATTTCATGATATATGATAAAAACCGGCGTACCATGTTCTCGCGCAATTTTTTCTAACATTTCTTTTTGCTTTTCGATCATTGTTGCATCCAATATTATTAACAATTATTACTTATTAACCTATAAAAATAAAATTTTCAATTTGCCATGGATCGGGATTGTATTTTGCTGCCGGGTTTTCTTTGAAAAATATTTTGCGATTTTTAAGCGGTGTCCAGTCCGAGGGAGTGGAAATAAATTTTCCGAGATACGGTTTAGCAATATCCAGAACAAAATCATGAGGCAGATCGTCGGGCAATTTAATACCTTCCCGCGGATTTTCAAGCATCCAGAGTACCGCAGCAACAATACCTGCCGCTACCTGAAGGGTAGTGGCGTTCTGGCCGGGAGCGAGAGATCTGGCTTCGCCAATGCTCAAAGAGCTGCCCGTCCACCAGGAATTATAAGAATGACCCATCAAGAGCGCCCCCAGGGTATCCTCGCCGGATATAATTTCATTTGTCATAATCCGGATCCTGGGCTGGAGTTCGTAATTCCGGCCGCGCAATTCCCAAAGCGAGGAAAGTGTATCGTGACAGGGCATATAAGCATAATTTACAGTTGGCCGGTAAATCGCCTTGCCATCTTCCCAAACAGTTAACCGGTCTGAAAGGCCAAATGCTTCACCATGGCGGATCATCATACCGATAATTTCTTCATTCGGTATCCACGATCTGACCCATGTATTAATGCCCATCTGGGGTAAGAAAATCTGATTTTTCGGTCCGCACGGAGGTATATTCGCCAGGGGCGGCAACTTGCTCTCATGCGTTCCCCAACCTATTTCAGCAGGAGCCGTCCCTTCTTCCCGCAATCCTTCAATGCTCCATGTCCCTACAAATTCGTTAACCTCTTTTGGCCTGTTTGCAATTTGAGTATCTCGCTCGCTACAATGGATCACTTTTATTCCTAATTTCCTCGCCAGTCGGGCAAAATCCCTGTCTTTTGCAAGATGAGCAATTTCTTCTTCATCTTGCGGAGAAACTTTCTTATCTAAACTGATGCGCGCAGCAATATCCAGCAAGGCTTGCTTGACGAAGTGAGATATCAAGCCGGGATTAGCGCCATGGTCGATAACAGCGGTTGGTGCATCTTTCCAATCACGGGAAAGTTCACGTAATTGCATTTGACGCCAGTAGAGCGACTTTTCAAATGGGCTTTTTGTAAAAATTCCCTCAGTAGGATCCCATAGTTCAACCGAAGTATTAACGTACAATACTTTGTGATCATGGCACCATTTTATAATATCATTGGCGCCGATATTCCACGCTAAATCAATGAGCAAGCCCCCATTATCCAGATATTTTGATAAAACCTGATCTAAATTATCCGGAGTAATTTTTTCACAAACATATTTTAATCCCTGATCAGTATATTTTTTCAGGGCTTTTGATTTGTCTTCAAAATCAATCAGGGTGATGTTTTTTAGCGGAACATCGACTTTGTCTATTAAAATTGGGAGGGTGCATTGTGAAACCGAGCCATAGCCGATAATAAGGATTTTATTGTTGAATTGTTTTTTCATTCTTTTTTTCATCCGCAGGAGGTCTAATAATAATTCATAGTTTTTAAATTTTTCCTTAATTCGAAAAAATCATTGCTCCTTCAGCATAATTGGTATATCCATTTCTTCTTTGCCCGGGATGTAAACGTAATACAAAGATATAATTCTTCGTATTGAATACTATTTTTGCGGCTTCAACTGCAATATATTCATCCAGCGCGATAATGGCACATCTTTTAATTATGAAATCATTTCTTTCTTCTGCTTGCTGTTGGTTTGTCTCATACATCCTCTCTGGAAATGAGTATAAAAACAGCTAATAGGAAATTATTTAACATACCATCTCCATTAAGAATTACCTTCGCTATTATAAACAATGAAATAATGATAATCGGAGAAAATTAAATGGCAAAAATGCATACACGCAGGAAAGGAAAGGCAGGTTCCAAAAGACCAGTCAGAACCGAGCCGCCAAAGTGGTCAAATTCAAATAAGGAAGAGATTGAAACTTTAGTTGCGCAGCTCGCATCGCAGGGAAAAAGCGGAAGCGAGATCGGCATGACTTTAAGAGACCGTTATGGAGTCCCTGATGCCGGTCTTGTAACCGGGAAAAAGATCGGGGCTGTCATGAAGGAAAAAAATGTGGCTCCCAAGGTGCCTGAGGATATTCATAACCTGATAATAAATGTCCTTGAACTTAAAAAACACACAGACAGGAACCCCAAGGATGTACACAACAAGAGAGCTCTTAATAACATGGAGTCAAAGATCAGGAGACTTCAAAAATATTATCACCGTGAAGGCGTGCTTCCAGCAGAATGGAGTTATTCCATCCAGAAAGCTGAGATGCTGATTTCAAGATAAATCTCGATGAATGATGGAAAGGAAAGCCTTGTTGAGCTTGAGGAGTTAAGTAAGCAGGCAGCAGACGCTATACTTGAAAATAAGATAGTCAGGCTGGTTTCCCATAACGATGCAGATGGATTATCCGCTGCCGGCATCATGTGCAATGCATTGTGCCGGAGCGGGATAATCTTCCAGGCCACTATTGTGAGCCAGTTTGACCAGTCAACAATCGACTTAATAGAAAAAACATTCCACGGCACTGTCATCCTGTGCGATATGGGAAGCGGGCAGGTTGAACTTACTTCAAAGATAAAAAAAGCGATTATTATCGACCATCACAAACCCACCGGGAAACTGGACCACGTTCATTTTAACCCTCACCTTGCCGGCATTGACGGTTCGTCTGAATTATGCGCTTCGTGCGGAGCATACATGGTAGCACGGAAGATGGGTGAGAACACCGACCTCGCGGGGCTTGCGCTTGCCGGGGCAATCGGGGATAAGCAGCCAATGAAGGGCGGGAATAAATTCATCCTTGATGAAGCTATCGGGAAAAAGGCTGTGACTATCAGAAAAGGGCTGAGAATGGGCGATGACCCCGTTCCGGAATTACTGGAATACGGCTTTGAGCCTTATCTGGATATTACCGGTGACAGGGAAAAAATCAGGGAGTTCCTTGATAAACTGGAAGTAAAAGGCCGTTTGGCTGAACTTTCTGAAGAACAATCGATTAAACTTTCCTCGGCTATTGTCCTTAAACTCGCAAAGCAGGGCAATGTCCCGGCTATCGAATCAGTAATCGGCGATTGTTACACCCTGAACAATGAAGTTGTGCCTAATATCTACGATTTTGTGAATATCATGAACGCCTGCGGGAAAGATGAGAAAGCGGGTCTTGGCCTTGCGCTTTGTATGAGGGATGCATCAGCAGTCGATGAAGCCAGGGCAATTACCCGTGAGCACCAGCATAATTTAATCAAAACAATAAAGAAAGCGCAGGCGCAAATCAAATCGGCGCGGAATTTCAGGTACGTGCTCCTTGACGATTCAGGCGGAACAGGAATAATCGCCGGCACCATGACCCGTTATCTCTATCCGGATAAGCCTTTTATTACACTTAACGAGGTTGAGGGAAAGATTAAGGTTTCAGCCCGGGGAACAAGGAAACTGGTGGCTGCGGGGCTTGACCTTGCGGCAGCGATGCGCGAGGCATCCGCATCAGTGGGAGGCATGGGCGGAGGGCATGACATAGCTTCAGGCGCTACAATACCAAAAGGGACTGCGATGAAGTTCATAGATATTGCGGATTCTATTATCGAAAAGCAGTTGAAGGCAAAAGCATGATGAGAATTAAAGGAAAATTGGCCTTGAAAAGTGAAAAAGCCGACGAGCTTGTCAATATCATAGCCCAATCATTGGCGCCTGATAACGTTTCAGGGATGAAAACCATCGTTGATGGAAATTCGGTTACGGTAATGTTCGAAGGGGATAAGGTTGGTACGGTACTTGCTTCGGTTGATGATTATCTCATGAACGCGAAGATAGCGAGTGATATGCTAAAGATAAAGTGAACTTTTATT